>WHSM01000195.1 GCA_009380105.1 Micromonosporaceae bacterium | reverse complement strand
GTCATGCCCTGCTCGTTGGTGAGTTCGGTGAGCTCGTCCACCCACTGCTGGACCGGGCCGTCGTGCCGGTCGTGTGACTCGCCGTCAGTGATCCGGCCGAAGATGTTGTAGAGCCGGCGGATCCCGGCCGGATCCCGGCCGGCCTCGGTCGCCGCCTCGCTGATCAGCGAGTTCTGCTCGTGCAGCCGGGTCGGGTCCACGTACGACGACGAGGGCAGCCAGCCGTCGGCTTTGCGCCCGATCAGGCGGAGCATTCGCGGTTTGTACGCCCCGAGCCAGATCCCGATGTCGTGGGCCGGACGGGGTCCGGGCTTGGCTCCGCGAAGCCGGTAGTGCGCGCCTTCGAAGCTGGCCGACGGCTGGTCGCTCCACAGCAGACGGATCACGTCGATCGCCTCGGAGAGGGCCGCCACGGCCTCGGCGGGGCTACGGCGAGGGCCGCCGATCGCCTCGATCGGATCCCACATCGCGCCGGCGCCGAGGCCGAGCTCGAAGCGCCCGTCGGAGATCAGGTCCAGCGACGCGGCGGCCTTGGCGAGGGTCGCGGGCGGCCGCAGCGGCAGGCTGGCGACATCGGGGAAGAGCCGGATCCGCTCGGTCTGCGCGGCGAGCGCGGCGAGGAGCGTCCAGGTGTCCATATGCTTTCGGTGGTACGGATGATCCTGGATGCCGACCAGGTCGAGGCCAAGGGTCTCGGCGAGTCGCACGGTGCGCACGATCGCGGGATAGTCATCGGCGTACGGCGTGGGGAAGTACCCGAACTGGATCTCCATTGGCTCATCCTCACACGATCGTGACGCTGTCGCCGTCGACGCGTCCGCCGCCCACGATCATCAAGGGGCGGGTCAGAAAGCCTCTTCGGGGAGGTCCATCAGCTCCAGGGCGGCGCGCTCGACGATCTTGCGGTCGGCGGCCAGGCGCGGCAGCACCTCGGCCGCGAAGAACCGGGCCGCGGCCACCTTGCCCCGGTAGAACGCCTTGTCGGGCTCGGACAGGTCGCCAGCGAGCTTGTCGAGCGCCACCTGGGCCTGCCGTTGCAGCAGCCACGCGATCACCAGGTCGCCGGTGGCGAGCAGGAAGCGCCGGGAGTGCAGGCCGACCTTGTAGACGGCGCGCGGGTCGTTGCCCAGCTCGCCCAGGTAGCCGCCGAGCGCGCCGAGTATGCCCTGCACGTGGTCCAGCGCCTCGCCGAGCGCCAGCCGCTCTTCCTTGAGCTGCCCGTTGCCCGCGTCAGCGTCCAGGAACGCCTGGATCTCGCCCGCGACCAAGAGCAGGGCCTTCCCGCCATCCTTCACGATCTTGCGGAAGACCAGGTCGAGACTCTGGATCGCGGTGGTGCCCTCGTACAGAGTGTCGATCTTGGAGTCCCGGATGTACTGCTCCAGCGGGTACTCCTGCAGGAAGCCGGAGCCGCCGAAGGTCTGCAGCGACTCGGCGCCGAGCAGCTCGTACGCCCGCTCGGAGCCGCAGCCCTTCACCAGGGGCAGCAGCAGGTCGTTGACCCGCTCGGCGAGCTGGTGGCCGTCGGAGTCCCCGGCGGCCGTCGCCAGCCGGGACTTGTCCTGCCACATCGCGGTGTAGAGCACCAGAGCGCGCAGGCCCTCGGCGTACGACTTCTGCAGCATCAGCGAGCGCCGCACGTCGGGGTGGTGCGTGATCGTCACCCGGGGCGCGGTCTTGTTCGCGGCCTGTGTCAGATCGGCGCCCTGCACCCGGCTCTTGGCGTACTCGAGGGCGTTCAGGTAGCCGGTGGACAGGGTGGCGATCGCCTTGGTGCCGACCAGCATCCGGGCGTACTCGATGATCAGGAACATCTGGCGGATGCCGTCGTGCACCTCGCCCATCAGCCAGCCCTTCGCGGGGTGCTTCTCGCCGAAGGTCAGCTCGCAGGTGGTGGAGACCTTGAGCCCCATCTTGTGCTCGACATTGGTGGCGTACACGCCGTTGCGCTCGCCCAACTCCCCGGTGGCGGGGTCGAACTCGTATTTCGGCACCACGAACAGCGACAGGCCCTTGGTGCCGGGGCCGCCCGCGCCTTCCACACCGACCGGCCGCGCCAGCACGTAGTGGACGATGTTGTCGGTCAGGTCATGCTCGCCGGAGGTGATGAATCGCTTCACGCCCTCGATGTGCCATGAGCCGTCGGGCTGCGGGATCGCCTTGGTGCGCCCGGCGCCCACGTCGGAGCCGGCGTCTGGCTCGGTGAGGACCATGGTCGCGCCCCAGCGCTTCTCCACGAAGAGCTTGGCCCACTCCTTCTGCTCCGGCGTGCCCTCGCGGTGCAGGGTCTGCGCGAAGCCGGGGCCGCCGGCGTACATGTAGACCGCCGGGTTGGCGCCGAGGATGAGGTCGGAGAGCGCCCACCAGAGGCTGCGCGGCGCTTCAGTGCCGCCCAGGTCAGCGGGCAGGTCCAGGCGCCAGAACTCGGAGTCCATCATCGCCTGGTACGACTTCTTGAACGCCTCGGGAATCGTGACCGAGTTGGTCTGCGGGTCGAACACCGGCGGGTTGCGGTCTCCCTCGGTGAAGGAGGCCGCGAGGTCTTCCCGCGCCAGCCGCTCCACCTCGGCGAGGATGCTGCGCGCGGTGTCCTCGTCGACGTCGGAGTACGGTCCCCGGCCATACGTCTCGTCCCCGCCGAGCACCTCGAAGAGGTTGAACTCAAGGTCTCGCAGGTTGCTCTTGTAGTGGCTCATGCTGCGCGGCACCCCCGCATTGCGAGAGCCGCCTTTGCGGCGGCTGAGGTCGGCATCTACTCGTGGGTAACCCATGCTATTACCCGCTAGTAACACCGCCAGAGGGGCGGCGCGTGAGTCATGTCACTGCTAGGCGCCCCGCGCGTCGATCATGACCTCGGCAGCACGCCACGCCGCCTGAAGTGCTGGTCAGGCCATGATCATCACGGTGGCGGCGGTTCACTCGGTCGTGTCGTTCCTGCGACACAAGGGTGTCCGCTGGCGGCCGGGGTTGGCAGGCTGGTATCAGCAGGGGGCAACGCGGTGATTGATGTGTCTGGATAAGTCCGAAATGTCAAGCGTGACACGCGCGACCTTCGGTCGGATCCGTCACTAGGGGCACTGTCGTTTCGTTGCTCAATGCATACGGAAGATCACTTGTTGCCCTGGGCAACAGGGTCGGCGACCTCGTGGGGGGAAAGACTCGAGGTCGTCGGCGCGACGGGGAGGGAGGACCGTCATGATCGAAGCTCTGTTCACCATGCTGCGGCAGAGGGGGCCTCGTCCGAAGTACGAGGGGCGGCACCGTGCGGAGCCGCCGCAGCAGCGTTCTGGCGAGCCCGACGCCACGGGTTCGTCCGTCAGCCTGAAGAGCCTCATGAAGGCGAGCTAGCGCCCTCTGGCGGCGGGTCAACGACGACGACCCGCCGCCGGAGGGGGCAGCGGCGGAGGCGCGCGCCAGAGCGTGACAAGCCGAATCAGGTCAGCGAGGCGGCCACAAGCAGATGCCCTCCCCGCAGTGAAGCGGGGAGGGCATCTGTCTGTCTCTACGGGCTCAAGGCCCGGTCCAGTTCACTCGTCGTCGCTCTTCTCGACACCCTCGGAGACCTCGGCCTCGCCGGCGAACGCGGCGGCCTTGCGGCGACGCGCCATCAGCACCAGCGTGGCGCCGCCGCCGATCAGCGCGGCGCCGGTCCCGGCGAGCAGGCCGACCTCCAGGCCGGTCTTCGGCAGCTCGCCGCCACCGCCGGAGTTGCCGCCGCCCTGGTTGCCGGCGCCGTTGCCGCCACCGTTGCCGGGGTTGCCCGGACGCGTGACCACGTTGCTCGGCTTCGGCGTCTTGGTCTTGGTCGGGTCGCCGGTCGGCTCCGGCGGGTCGGTCGGGTCGTCGCTCGGCGGCGGGTCCGTCGGCTCCTCGTCGCAGAACGGCGGCGCCGGAACCTGGTCGCAGTCCACCGGCGGGGTCCCGTCGTCGCCCTCGTCCTGAGCCCCCGGGTCCTCCGACTCCGGGTCCTCGGCGGGCAGCTGCGCAGGCTGGCCGAGCAGCTCAAGCTGGACCGCGGACCCCTCGTCCCCTGCGGCAGCCGGTCCTGCGAAGAAGGCGCCGGAGAGAGCGACGACACCCGTGGCGAGCGCGAGAGCGCCCACCCGTGTCGCGACGATCCCCGTACGCGTCTTCCGCTTACCGGCGATGCCCGCAGCGCGAACCGTTGCGCGCATAAAACAACCTCCCCCTACTGGTGAATCACGAAAGTCAATGAACGCGAGATCCGATCGTACGTGAAGATTCCAAACCCGTTGCACCCGGTCCGGCGGATATCGGCGTCGATTGGTAAACAGTTCGTTAACAGGTTCCGGAGTGTCCGATTCGGACCGCACGGATGTATCGGACGGCGCCCACGGCCTAACGCGTGGCGTCGCCGAGCTCCCAGCTCGGCGTCGGGGGCTGTGGGCTCGGGGTCGCGGAGTACTCCACGAGCACCAGGGCGATGTCGTCGTCCAGCACCCCATTGACCCATTCCACCAGCGCGCTCTCCAGCGACGCCAGCCCGTCGCTGACCGTCCCGTGCCCCAGCAGCCCGGCGGCCCGCTCCTGGATCGGGAAGAACTCTCCGGTGCGCCGCGCCTCGGCCAGCCCGTCGGTGTAGAGCAGCAACCGGTCGCCCGGCTCCAGCCGTTCCACGCGGGGCCGCGCCACCGGCAGGAACCCCAGCGGCGGGGCCGTCGTGGGCGGCTCCAACGCGATCACCTCGCCGCGGCGGATCAGCAACGGGGCCGGGTGGCCGCAGTTCACCACCGTCAGAGTGCCGCCGCGCTCCTCGACCAGCGCCGCGGTGACGAAGTCCTCGTACCCCACAGAGCGCGCCACCGCCCGGTCCAGGTCAGCCACGATCGCCCGCAGGTCGGCCCGCTCGTACGCCACGTGCCGGTACGACCCGAGCACCACGCTCGCCAGGCGCACGGCGTCCAGGCCCTTGCCGCGCACGTCTCCGATGATGAGGCGGCTGCCGTACGGGGTGTCCAGCGCCTCGTACAGGTCGCCGCCGATGCCGGCTTCGGCGCTGGCGGAGACGTACCGGGTTGCGATCGACAACGCGCCCACGCGGGGGCCGATCGGTCGGAGCACGGCCCGCTGCGCCACCGAAGCCAGCCGGGACAGCTCGGCGAACCGGTCGCTCTGCTGCTGCCGCACCACGCCGACGCTGGCGGCGACGACGGACAGAAGCACCACCGCGCCGATCTGGGTGATGTGCATCAGCCGTGGCATGTCCGGGCCCAGCAGGGCGAACGCCGTGGCCAGCAACACGCAGGCGGTGCCCACGCCGAGCACGGCGCGCCAGTTGGCGAACGCGGCGGCCAGCAACGGCGGCGTGGCGAGCAGCCCGATGTAGTCCGGCTGAGGTCCGTCGGCCAGCTCCACAGCGATGATCAACACGAGCAGCACGAAGGCCGCGCCGACCCCGGCTCGCGCATCGGGGTTGACGCTGGAGGAAGTCAACGTCCGGGGCATGTGCCTACTCGTGTGGGGACGGGGAGACGGTCGCGTGATCGTCGTGAAAACAGCATGCCCCGGATTTCATGATCACGGCGCCCTTCTTGCCCGGTTAGCTGATCAGGGCCACCTGAAAGGTCCGCCTTGCCGTGCCCGGGTGACCTATCCCAAGCGCCCACACCGGGCGACCCGTGCGGTGTCTGTCAGGCTGGGAGCCTGGCAGAGAGGGGCGCGCGGTGAAGCTGAAGCTGGACCTGCACGAGGTCTACAACCGGTCCCGCGACATCGACCGGGTGCTCCGCGACGTGATCGACGAAGCCGTCGCCAAGAAGATCAAGACAGTGGAGATCATCCCCGGCAAGGGCTCCGGCCAGCTCAAGAAGCGGGTGTTGCGGTTCCTGGAGCAGAAGGAGATCAAGGCGCTCTACCACCGGGTGGAGAAGGACGGCCAGAACTGGGGCCGCCTCTTCGTCCACTTCCGGTTCAAGTGAGGCGCCGCGGCGCCGGGCGCCGCGGTGGCCGCCTGATCAGGCCAGCACCTCGTACTTCGCGTGGATGACGCCCGCGTCCAGCGGGGCGATCCGGTCGAACGCGGCCCGGGACAGGTCCAGGCAGCGGCCGTCGATGTACGGTCCCCGGTCGTTGATCCGCACCACGACGGACTTGCCGTTCCTGGGGTTGATCACCCGCACCCGGGTGTTGAACGGCAGGCTCTTGTGCGCGGCGGTCAGCGCGTCGGGGTTGAACCGCTCGCCGTTGGCGGTGCCCTGTGGCTCGTCGTAGAACGACGTCCCGCACGCGCCGGCGCTGGCGACCCGCGGAGCCTTGGTCCTGGTCCGGGATGGCGAGGGGCTGGCCGCCGGGCTGGCGGGCGCCGTCCGGTGCGGCGGCCGGTCGTCGCGGGAAACCCTTTCGGTGGTACGCGGCTGCGTCGATGCGGCCTGTGAAGCTGGGTCCGCGGCCGGGGCGACTGAGGCGATCGCCACGCCGGAGCCGATCGCGAGCGCCGCGATGGCGGCGATGGCGGCGATGGCGGCGCCCGGAGGCAGTAGTTTGATGAGGTTGCGGGATCTGTCGGAGGCGGCACGCTTCCCGGGCAAGGTGACTCTTTCGGTCGGGTACGGGACGTGTCGCACGCGCCGGTGGATGCGTCCTCATGGACGGCCGGGCGCTGCGCAACCTGACGGACGCTAGCCAAACGGTTACGCGATCACCAACTTATGATCACTGATTGTGACGTAGCACGCCCTCTCGGGACGGTGGGCGCTTCGCCACCGCGGCGTTTCGTACCCAAGTCAGCGATCTTGATCGGAAGCGCGCCTTGCCGCAGGAGGCGGGCCGAGGATATCGTTGCCTCAGTCAAGGAGTATGTTGACGGAGGCAATCAATGGCTGATCAGCTTGCCGCGCGTGTGGCGTCCGTGCGCTCGTTCAACCGCTTCTACACCAAGGTCATCGGAACTCTCTCGGAGCGACTGCTGGACAGCCCGTACACGCTCACCGAAGTGCGGGTGCTGTTCGAGTTGGCGCAGCGGGACAGCACACCGGTGGCCGGGCTGCGTAAGGCGCTGGATCTCGACGCCGGCTACCTGAGCCGGATTCTCGGCCGGTTCACCTCGGACGGACTGGTGACGCGTGCCCGCGCCGAGCACGACGGGCGTCAGCAGGTGCTCGCGCTCACCCAGGCGGGCAGGAGCGTGTTCGCCGACATCGACATGCGGTCGGCCGCTCACATCGGCGAGCTGATCGGCGGGCTGAGCGACTCCCAGCAGCGACGCCTGACAGAGGCGATGAGGACGATCGAGAGCCTCCTCGGGGCCGAGCGGCGCCCGGAGCCGGTGGTGATCCGCGCCGCGCGGGTCGGCGACTACGGGTGGATCATCGAGCGTCACGGCGCGCTCTACTCCCGGGAGCACGGCTTCGACGCGAGCTTCGAGGCGTACGTCGCCCGGGTGATCGCCGACCACGTGGAACACCACGATCCGAAGCGCGAGGCCGGGTGGGTCGCCGAGGTCGGCGGTGAGCGCGCGGGCTGTGTCCTGTGCGTGCGCAGAGATGACGAGGCCGCGCAACTGCGGGTGCTGCTGGTCGAGCCGTCGGCGCGGGGCAAGGGCATCGGCAGCCGCCTGGTGGACGAGTGCCTGCGGTTCGCCCGGGAGGCGGGCTATCGGCGGATCGTGCTCTCCACGAACAGCGGTCTGCACGCCGCGCGCCGGATCTATCAGCGGGCAGGGTTCGAGTTGGCCGGCGCAGGAGCCCCGGAATCGAGGCACGAGATCGTCGACCAGGAATGGTCGATGGCGCTCTGACTAGTGGTCACTCCTGCGGTTCGACTGCGCTGGGGTCCATCCAGAAGATCTCCCACATGTGGCCGTCGAGGTCGGAGAAGTTCCGCTGGTACATGAAGCCCTGGTCGTCGGGGTCCTTCACGGTCTGCCCGCCGGCCGCCAGGGCTTCGTCCGCGAGCTCGTCGACGCGTTCCCGGCTCTCGACGGCGAGCGCGAGGATCACTTCCTTCTGCTTCGTGGGGTCGGTGATCTGCGCATCGTGAAACGTCTTGAAGAATGGCTCGACCAGCAGCATCGCGTAGATGTCGTCGCTGATCACCATGCAGGTGGCGTTCTCGTCGGTGAACTGCTTGTTGAACGAGTAGCCGATCTTGGTCCAGAACTCGATCGCGCGGTCGAGGTCCTTGACGGGCAGGTTGACGAAGATCTTGGT
>WHSM01000148.1 GCA_009380105.1 Micromonosporaceae bacterium | reverse complement strand
GGTCCTCTCCGTCCTCAACCACGACTGCGCGATCGCCTCGGCGGCCGCGCGGATGGTGACGGCCACGCACGGCCGGCCGATCATCGAGATGGGCTCCCGGCGCGCGCACGAGGACGCGGCCGTGGCGTCGGCGCGCGCGGCGTATCTGGCGGGGTTCGCGTCGACGTCGAACCTGGAGGCCGGCCGGCGCCACGACATCCCGACGGCCGGCACCGCGGCGCACGCGTACACACTGCTGCACGATTCGGAGACCGACGCGTTCGCCTCACAGGTCGCGGCGCTCGGCAAGGAGACGACGCTGCTGGTCGACACGTACGACATCAGCCAGGGCATCCGCAACGCGATCGCCGTCGCCGGCCCGGAGCTGCGCGCGATCCGGCTCGACTCCGGGGACATGTCCGTGTTGGCGCAGCAGGCCCGCGAACTGCTCGACTCGCTGGGCGCCCGCGACACCGGGATCGTGGTCTCCGGGGACCTCGACGAGCACCAGATCGCCGCGCTCGCCGCCGAGCCGGTAGACACGTACGGCGTCGGCACCGCGCTGGTCACCGGCTCCGGCGCGCCCACAGCGGAGTTGGTGTACAAACTGGTCGAGGTGGACGGCCGGCCCGTGGTGAAACGCAGCGAGCACAAGGGCGCCCGAGGCGGCCGCAAGACCGCCGTGCGTCGCCACAAACCCACGGGCACCGCTGTCGAAGAGGTGGTCGTCTCCCAGGGTGCGCCCGAGCCGATGCCGCACGACCGCCCGCTACAGCGGCGTCTCGTGGCCGGCGGCGAGCCCGTGGACCCGCCGACATTGGAGGAAGGGCGGGAGCTGGTGAAGCGGGGGCTGAGGTCGATCCCGTGGGAGGGCCTGAAACTCTCTGCGGGCGATCCCGCGCTGCCTGTCGTCTTCCAGGAGGGACGGTCGTCATGACCCGAGCGCTCATCGTCGTGGATGTGCAGAACGACTTCTGTGAAGGAGGGTCGCTCGCGGTCGCGGGCGGGGCGTCGGTGGCGTCGCGGATCACCGACACGCTCTACTCGCCGGAGGCGAGACGCTGGGATCACGTGGTGGCCACAAGGGACCACCACGTCGACCCGGGAGACCACTTCAGCGACCAGCCCGACTTCGCGCGTTCCTGGCCGCCGCACTGCGTGGCCGGCACGGCCGGCGCGGACCTGCACGCCGGCCTGGACGCTGACAAGCTGGAGGCGATCTTCGACAAGGGCGAGTACACGGCGGCGTACTCCGGCTTCGAAGGCCGCTCCGGAGGCACGCCCCTGGCCGACTGGCTGCGCGAGCACGACGTCACCGAAGTCGACGTCGTGGGCATCGCGACCGACCACTGCGTCCGCGCCACGGCGCTGGACGCGGCCCGGGAGGGCTTCGCCACGCGGGTGCTGCTGGACCACACGGCCGGGGTGGCGGCGGAGACAGTGACGCGGTCCCTGGACGAGCTGCGCGAGGCCGGGGTCACGCTCGTCGGCGACCCGGTGGTGAAATCGCAGTAGCGCTTGTACTACAGGTACGACTACGACACTGCTTACACTTGGTGCCATGAGCACGATTACAGTTCGCGCTGACCGCGAAGTGGAGCAGGCCCTCGCCGAGTTGACAGCGGGCGGTCGTAGCCAGTCCGCAGTGATCCGAGAAGCCATCCTCGCCGCCCACCGAGCCCGCCAGGCCGAGCAACTGCGGGCCGAGGCAGAGGAACTGGCCTCCGACCCCGATGACCGGGCCGAGATGCGCAACGTGCTGGCCGACATGGAGTCGATGCGTGCGTGGTGACGTGTACCGGCTCCGGGCGCCTCGCGGCGCTCGGGGCCACGAGCAGCAAGGGCAGCGATACGCGGTGGTGGTGCAGTCTGACCTGCTGCCCTTATCCACTTGGATGGTCGCGCCCACGTCCACCAGCGCCCGCCCGGCCAGCTTCCGTCCCGAGATCGAGTTGAACGGCAAGACCACGAGAGTGCTCGTGCAGCAGACCGCAGCCGTCGACCCGGAGCGCCTCGGCGACTACGCCGGCCGGCTCACCGCCGCCGAACTCGACGACGTCGACAGCGCCCTCCGCGTCGTCCTCGGCCTGAGATAGCTGCTTTTGAGCCCTCAGCCACTACGACAGGACCGCGTGGCCCGGCGTCACCCTCGTCGGCGACCCGGTGGTGAAGTCCGCGTAGCCGGTGCTGAGGTCGGCGTAGCCGCCTGGTTGTCGCTCGACCCGACGCCCTTGAGGTGAGCTAGGAGTTCGCGAACCTCGGCATGTCGCCGCCACGCACTGCATTCGTACACCGCAAAGAACTACCTAAGGAACCGCTAAACGTACCAATCCAGCCCTCGATTAGCGGATTAGCGGCCACGCCCTCACGGCCATTGAGGCTCGACAGCTCCGTCGCGGTGCACGATCCATATCGATCCCCCCGGACGCTGGCCACAGACCTCATGGATCTTCGGCATGGCTGTCAGCAATGCGGCGGACATCGCCTCGAAGCCGAGGTTCCCATTGGCCAACGCGAACAACACCAGCCCATGTTCGGCCACCGCGTCCCTCTCCGCTGTGTTGTAGCGGATGTGCCGGTTCTTCGTCAGCGCAGCCCAGCCGCGTCGACCGGCGTACGCGATCCACTCTGTGTCTTGGGTCCGCTGCGCCCCATCCGCTCCGAACACCTCCGGCAGGGAGTGGATCGTGAACCCAGCGGCGCGCAGCGCCAGCGGTACCCGCTTGCCGAGGTCGCGGTCGGCGAGAACTCAAGCGACACGTCGAGCGGTCACCCTCAAAACGTCCTCGACCTCGGCCGTCGAAAGGTCGTACTCCTCGGCGATCGTCTCGACCGACTCCCTGCCGCCATAGAACAGGTCCGCGATGGTGTCCACCCTGACCTTGGCGGCTTCGAGGATCGGCTGACCGAATCCGAACCGCGGATCGATGATCACGTGCGCGGCCTGGTACGGCCGCAGCACCAACCGATCGGCAAAACCGTCATCGGCGTAGTGCACATACTTCACCAGGTTGTCGACGACTTCTTTGATCGCGGCCTGCCCGTCGTGCGCGCGCACCCACTCTGGCGCCACCCGAGACGCCGCGTTGTAGAGCAGCACCCCACCGTCAGTGGCGATCGTGTGGATGGCCAGCACGTACTCCTCACGCGTCTGCTCGCGGAGCCGGGCCACACCGGCGCGGATGTGCTGCATCGACAGACCAGTGTTACGCAACTCGCGGAGTATCTGCGCTTCGGCAAGGGCGACAAACGGAATCCTGGGTGCCTTGGGGGCCTCCGGCTCAACCGAGTGCATCACCGGAGCGCCACCGGCCATCGACCCGAGCCACGTCTTGATCGTGCTGGTCGGAACGCCAAGATGGACCCCGGCCCGCTGTGCGGTCAGGATCGGGGTGACGAAGCGCGAATCCCGGTCCACGTGATCACTGTACTGGAGCGCAACTCTTGCGGGTCCACGCGAATCATCCGCGCGTTGTCGGCGCGTCCCGCGAGGCGGCGTCAGGTCGCAGGAGGGCCAGTTCGGTCGTACGGGGAAGAGTCAGGATGGCGCGCTCACCGGGAACCCGAGAGCGCCCGCCGCGTCGAGCAACTCCTTGTCGTAGGTGACGAACTCCGTCAGCTCGGCGCGGAACGGGTCCGCCGTGGCCAGGTGGATGGCGTCGAGAGACCCCAGTCTGCGCACCCGGTAACTCATAGCGCGCGCCAGCACGGCGCTGGTGAGATCCGCCGTGTACACACCGCGTAGCGCCTGCCCGGCGATGAACGGGACGCGTTGGTGGTCGACACCGGCTCGCAGCAGCGTACGAGTGATCTCCAGCTCGGCGAGCGCACTTGTGACAAGTTCCGTGCTGTCCGGCAAGGCGTGCCGCCAGGAGCGCAGCGCTTGGGTCTCGGGCTCCGGCTTGATGAACTTGATCAGCGCGCAGGCGTCAAGGTAGATCACCGATTGCGCTCCCGTTCCCGGTCCGCGATGAGCAGCTCGGACAGGCTCTCCGTCTCAGGAGCGAGATCCTCGATGACCTCCGGCATTCCCTGCTCAGCGGGAGGTCGCGCCTCTCCGGAAGAGATCATCCGCTGAAGTGTGGCGGCCTGCTCGGTTTCGGGGACCATCCTGAGCACAGGCTTGCCCCTGTCGGTGACCACGATCGTCGCGCCGGCGCGGACGCGGGCCACCGCCCTGGAGGGGTTCTGGTTGAGCTCTCGCAAGCCGATGGTCTCCATGCACTCCAATGTACCTACGTTTTGTAGTTTCACCAGTCCGCCAGATGCCCTGACCGCGGCGACCGCTTGGCTGGCGGGGACGGTGGCGCCGCCGGCGTGGGACTCGGCCTGGGTTTGGCGATGTGCATCTGCGGCATCGGGCACAGCCATCCCGTGGCCGGGATGCCGTGCTCGGTCAGGTGCATCCACCCAAGCACTGTCTGCACGATCGGCCCGGAGCAGGCGGCGCACGGCACCGGCGCGGGCGTGTCCGGCTCCGGCGCCTGGGCCCCGGCCGTCACATCGCCTCTCCCCGCCGTCGCACCAGGTGGACCGCCCCGTCGGCGTCCACCCCCGCACGCACGTACCCGGTGCGCACCATGGCGCGGCGGTCGGACAGGTCGCATGCCTCCCAGCGACGCAACTCATCGACGTCGGGCTGCGGCTCCGTGCCGCCGACGAGGTCGGCCACGCTCACCACGCCGAGGTGCTGCACGCGGGCGAGGTCCGGGCACAGCGTGGTGATCGCCCGGGTCAACGCGGCCAACTCCAGGCGGCTCTCCAACGGCGCCGCCAACAGGACGCGCTGGCCGCACGGCGGGCCGCACCAGTAGGCCCGGGTGCCGTCCGCGCGGGGCGCCGGTTGCATCCACCGTCTACATGGGCATGATGAGCGGACCGTTCGTGATCCTCGACTTCCCTCCGGCACCCAACGGCAACGCCGCCAGCGAGCCGACCACGATCTACGCGGACAGCTTGACCGGGGCGCTGTATCTCGACAAGCCGCACGAGGTGGAGCGCTACACCAACGTGTGGGGCGACCTGACGAAGCGGTCCCTCGACCAGCAGGCGTCGAGAGACATGATCCTGCGAGCAGCGAGGAGTGCGAGATGAACAAGATCCACATGGACCTCACCGGTGCACAGTGGCGGAAGAGCACCCGCAGCAACAGCCAGGCCAACTGCGTCGAAGTTGCGCGTAACCTGCCCGGGGTGGTCGCGGTCCGCGACTCCAAGAACCCGAACGGCCCCGCGCTGGTCTTCACCCCGCCAGAGTGGGGCGCGTTCCTGGACGGCGTCGCAGACGGAGACTTCGAGGTCTGAACAGAGCGCGGGGAGCGAGCACCGCTCCCCCGCGTCCGCGCCGGCACACTGTGATTGGCGCGCGTGATCCCGCGTGGGCAATCGGCGGAGCCGCGAAGGCGGTGTAGATCAGGAACGAGGGACGCGGGGTGTTGTGGCGGTGCCCTGCGGTCTGTCCATGCAACACACCCTGCGGGGTCCGTATAGCCGCGTCACGCTGGCGAGAGCGGCTTCCAACACGGCCCAAAGAACTACCCAAGAAACCGCTAAACTAACTAATCTGAGCTTCGATTAGCGGATTAGGTAGGTTTCCGGGGGTTGGTATGAGAAGTTTCGTCCAGCTTGATCGGTTGATTGGCCAGGTGCCAGCCTCGGTGGTCACGGCGCTGAGCGCCGTGGACGTGGGCCGCGGCTCCGAGGCGCTGTACCGTGATCAACTCCCCGGTCCACTTCATGAACTCGCCAACCGGGCGAGGGTGCAGAGCATCACCGCCTCCTCCGCCATCGAGGGCGTGGTCGTGCCCGGTGCCGGCCGTGCCAGCCAGATCATCAGCCGTCAGGCCCGCACCCTACGTACCCGCAGCGAGCAGGAGCTCGCCGGCTACCGGGACGCTCAGGACTATCTGTTCGGCAACGACTGGCAGCCATTGAACGTCGGCTTGCTGTTGCACCTGCACCGGTTGCTGTTCGCCCACACCGCGGGTCCCGGTGGGCAATTCAAGTCAGCCGACAACCTGGTTGTCGACCGGTCGCCGGACGGCGAGGTCACTGTGCGATTCCGCCCGGTGCCCGCCACCGCCACCGAGTTCTACCTGACCGAGCTGGTCGACCGATACGAGGCCACAACCGCCGAGGGTCGTCACCATCCAGTTCTCCTGGTCGGGCTCTTCGCATTGGATCTGCTGGTGATCCACCCGTTCGAGGACGGCAATGGGCGGGTCGCCCGCGCACTTACGGGAGCGCTGCTGACGGACGCTGGGTACACGGCGCCGCGCTACGTGAGTCTGGAACAGGCGATCGCTGACTCGGCCGACGCCTACTACCAGGCCCTTCTCGACTCGACCCACGGTTGGCACGACGATCGCGCGGACCCCTGGCCCTGGCTCGGCTACTTCACGGGAATCCTCGCCGAGGCGTACCGGCAATTCACCGAGCGAGCCGCCGCAAGCCGTGCCGACGGCTCCAAGCAGGACCGGGTGCGGGACTACGTGCTCCATCACGCGCCGAGGAGTTTTCGCGTTGCCGACGTCCGCACAGCGCTGCCTGGCATCAGCGACCAGACGATCCGCCTGGTGCTGGATCGGCTGCGCAGCGATGGCCGGATCGTCCCGGAGGGGGCTGGTCGTGCCGCCGCATGGCGGCGCACCACCATCCGATGATCCAAACGTCGCCAATCTCATCCGATATCTGCACCCGGAGCGCCTCGGCGACCACGCTGGCTCGAACTCTCGCAGCACATCGTGCTCGGCGCTGTCGAGCCGGCCTACAGGTGTCCAAACTGCTCTAACCGCCGCCTCGCGGTCTCGATCTCCGGGCCGGTGAACAGCTCCGCGAACCGCGGCTGCACCGCCAACGCCTCCACCGTGAGGTCCAGCCGGCCTCTTTCCCGGAGCGCGGCGAAACCGTCCGACACCGCTGGCGCGCGCAGCAGCTTCTGGGCCGTGGCGAGGCCGCCATGTTGGGCAAGCATGCTCAGGAAGAGCGTCGCGTTGTACCTGGCCTCACGCCGCGACTTGTCGTACAGGTCACGCATCGCCCGGTCGAACTCCGGCAACAGCGCGTCCGTTGATTCCAAGTCCGCGCCGTCGATCGACTCCGGGGGATCCTCGCCGGCAGCGGACCTGACGTCAGCACGGGCAAGACCGCGGAGGAGATCCCAGTCGAGGCCAACGGGCGGCTCGCTGACGTCGTCGATCGGGTGACCCGTGGCGACCGGATCGTATACCTGACCGCGGGCGACGGGTCGCGGCGATCGTCCCCGCCGAGGAAGCCTGGTACTGGAGCCCCGCCTGGCAGGCCGCCGAAGCGGAGGCGGACGCTGACCGCGCGGCCGGCCGCACCCGGACGTTCGACAGCATGAACGAGATGTTCGACGAGTTCGACGCCGTGGGCCGCGATGACGGCCAGTGATTGACCACCTGTCATGCGTGGTCTCCTCCCTCGTCGGGAACCAGCTTTCCGATTCGGCGGTAGCGGACTTCTGGACTGCGAACCGACTCGCCGACGGGTTCCACCAAGCCTTCGGTACGCAACTTGCGTAGCCAGTGGCTGACGACCTTGGCGGTATAGCCGGTCCGTTCCATCAGATCAGCGCGAGTGCGTTCCTCGTCCCCGAGCGCGGCAAGCAACTCAGCGCGACGATCGCCGCGCGCGGCACGCCTTTCTGGGCGCCGGATCTCCGCCGGTCTATGGAGCTGACCTGGCAATTGGTAGCGCGCCCATCGGCGGCTTCCCGTCTGGACCACCAGGCCGCGGTCCACAAGATCGCGGAGCTCTTCGCTGGCGACCCGGGAGTCGAGTCCGCTCGCGCCCCGGTACGACTGGTTATCGAGAATCTCACCGCTCTTGAGCATCGCCAGACCCACGCACTGACTCTCGGTCAGACCCACTTCACTGAGCCCGGCGATCCAGTTCATCACGTCTTCGCCGAGGAGCGTGTGGTTGGGGAAGGTCACTGTGAATGTCGCAATCCGATTGGAGAACCTGGGTGGGCTCATTCGCGCGGCCCGCAGCGCCGCGAGCATCGCCGGAATCCCTGAACCGCGGTTTTCGCATACGGTGCGGTTCTCGGTGGGGATCACCACGTCCTCCAGCAGCTTCAGCAGCGTCGCGTTGCGTGCCGCCGAGATCCCCGGCTCTCCGAGGTTCTCCTCCGTGACTGGGCCGAAGAGCCCACCGGGATTGCGCACCACGAGGCGGTCGGGGTACATCTCGACCTGGACCTGGGCACCGCGGGAATCGGGCGAGTAGTCGCGGTGGACCAGCGCGTTGACGATCGCCTCACGCAGGGCGGTCTCCGGGTATTCCCAGGTATCAGTCCTTCCCGCGCCACGCACCGTCGCTCGGCGACTCATATTTCGCCGCAGCGCCATGAGCGTGTCGTCCACCATTGTGGGGATGGGGCCCTCGGCCGCGACATTGTCGATGAAACGGGTACCGTCGGCATCGGGACCGGTCACCCTTGGATAGTGCACAAAGGTGACCATCAACTGAGGAAAAACCTCCTGCGGATAGCGACCCAGGGACAGCAGTCCCGCGAAGGTGACGTGATCACCGATGAGCACCTTCGTGTGCCGCAGCACCATCTCCGGGTCGAGTTTGGCGAGCGCGAGGTGTCGCTTGCGAATCCGGGCAACCAGGTTGGCAACCAAATCCTCGTCCAGGCTGGCACGTGACGCACCTTCGACGATCTCCTCGTCGTCGCGAGGCTGACCGCGATTGGCGATCAGGAGCTGGACCTCATAGCTGGTGAGTCTGCGGTCGCCGTCGCCGACCCTGACGAAGCTGCCGTTGGTGATGCCGGCGCCGCTGTAGTAGCAGGGCTTGCGTCCGGGCTCCAGTTCAGGGATCTCGGCGACGACCAGGTCGACCCCCTCGAACCTGTGCGTCCTGACCAGCGGTCGTAGCGGAGGCTCCATGTCCGTCGAGCAGAGCGAAGCCAGGTCAGCGGTCAGCTTCGCTGAATCACGCACACCCGTTGCCACGAAGCCGGAGCCCTCATCCAGGCCCAGGATCAGGACACCGCCTCGCGTGTTGCCGAACGCCGACAACGTCTCCCGCACGGAACGGGGTAGCGCGGTCTCCGCCCGCTTGGCTTCAACGTCGGCGTCATCCGCACCAAGCGTTCGGAGGTTGGCGATGATCTCCTCAAGCTCGCTATCCAGCATGGTCACCTCGCCAGCTTGTACATAACATGCACCTAAGCGCTAATGTACATGTTATGTACAAGCTAGGGATAAGCTGAGGCCGCTTCATCCCACGACGCGGTCGCGAAAGCCGACGCCAGACACGCTGGACGCGCCCGTGCACGTCACCCCGTGTCGACAACCGCGACGGCCAACAGCCCCGAGGTGACGGCCTCGGTACCGGACCGCGCAACGCCCCCCGAATCGTCATCGGGCGCGTTGCCACGTGTCATGCGTACGCGTCCCCTAAGCAAGCGCCGACAACGGATGATATCGACGCCCTCACGGCTACTAGCCGCGCAGTGTGGTCGTGAGGCTGCGGCCGTGTGCCTCGTGGGTGTCGAACTCCAGCAGCGTGCCACCGGCGACCCAGCTCGCGCGCACCCCGTCGTCCGCCGAGACTGTCGTCAGCCGCCGGCCGCGCACGAGCACGGTCGCCGTGTCCCGGTCCATGGTGGGGTCGGACGCGCCGACCGCGGTCACGTTGCCGGGTCGGGTCTGCATGATCACCGAGGCCGGGCCGTCGACGCTCAGCCCCGCCGCCTCGTGCCGCCCTGCCGCGAACACGTTGGCGGCGGTCAGCCCCAGGCCGGTGTGCTTGACGGCCTGCACCCGCGGGTTGTTCGCCAACACGGTCAAAGGCCCGTTCTGGTACGACCTCAGCTGGCCCTCCTCGGCGTTCGGCGCCAGCGCGTACGC
>WHSM01000318.1 GCA_009380105.1 Micromonosporaceae bacterium | reverse complement strand
GCGGCGTGCAGTGCTGCGGTCACCGAGCGCTCGCCTGACAGTTCCGCCAGGGTGACCAGCGTCGGCGGGAGCATCGCCAGCTCGCCCCTCTGACCGCGCTCCACCGCATCGCTGGGCCTGACCCATGCCACGCCGTCCGCCTCGCCGCCGACGTGGCGGGCGCCCTGCGCCGCCGGCAGCGCCGCGAGGAAGAAGCACGTGTCGTACCGACGCGGCTCGAAGTCCGGCGTGATCCAGCGCGACCATGCCGCCAGCAGGTCGCTGCGCAGCACCAGGCTGCGCTCGGCCAGGAACTCGGAGAAGGCCAGCTCCCGCGCCACCAGCGCCTGGCGCGCGGTCTCCCATTCGGCGCCGCTGACGTCGCCCACGACTGTCTGTGGGTCCGCTCCTGCGAGCAGCACCCCCGACTCCTCGAAGGTCTCGCGCACCGCCGCGCACACCATCGCGCGGGCCGCCGCGTCGTCTTCCAGACCGAGTCGCGCCGTCCACTCCGACGGCGACGGGCCGGCCCAGCCGACCTCACCCGAGGCGTCACGGGGGTCGACGCCGCCGCCCGGGAAGGCGTGCATCCCGGAGGCGAACGCCATCGAGGCGACCCGCCGGATCAGGTAGGCCTCCAGACCCGCCGACGCGTCGCGCAGCAGCACCACCGTCGCGGCCCGGCGCGGCGCCACCGGCGTGCGGCCCTCGGCGTAGAAGCGCCGGGCATGCTCGACCAACTGGTCGGGCAACACGCGAGTCGGCTCGTCCACGCCGACAGCCTATCCACTCGCTGCCGTGCCCAGAGACAGGAGATCTTGAAGCCCTACCGGGCCGTACGCCCCATCGGAATTCAAGATCGCGGGACGTGGAGCGTCACACCCTCACCAGGGTTGCCGTGCCTTGGCCGACTCCGATGCAGGCCGTGGCCACCCCGTATCCGCCGCCCCGGCGGCGCAGCTCGCGGCACAGGTCCACCACGACCCGGGGGGCCGAGGCGCCGAGGGGGTGCCCGATCGCGATCGCCCCGCCGTTCGGGTTCACCCGCGCCACGTCCACCTTCGGCAGCGACCGCAGACACGAGAGCACCATCGCGGCGAACGCCTCGTTGATCTCCCACACGGCGATGTCGGCGTGCGACAGCCCGGCCCGGTCCAGCAACTTCTCGATCGCCGGAACCGGGGCCACGGAGAACCGGTGCGGCTCCACCGCAACCGTCGCGCTGCCGATCACCTGGCCGAGCGGCTCCACACCCAGATCGGAGGCCACCGCCCTGGACCCGACCAACGCCGCTATCGCCCCGTCGTTGATCGGCGAGGAGTTGCCCGCCGTCACCGTGCCGTCGGCGCTGAACGCCGGCTTCAGAGCAGCGAGCGACGAGAGCGACGAGTCGGGCCGAATCGACTCGTCGCGGGTTACGCCGGCTGCCGGCGTCACGTACTCGTGAAGGCCCTTCTCCCACGCCTCGGCGGCGCGCTGGTGGCTGCGCAGCGCCCACTCGTCCTGCTCCTGCCGGCCGATGCCGAGGGAGGCGGCGACCTGCTCCGCGCACGCGCCGAGTGACCGGGTCCACTCGTCCGGGAAGCGAGGGTTGACCATGCGCCAGCCCACCTGGGTCTGGTGCAGCTCCATCCGCCGGGGCAACGCCTCGTCGGGTTTGGGCAGCACGTACGGCGCTCGGCTCATGCTCTCCACACCGCCGGCCACCACGATCGACGCGTCGCCGGCAGCGATCGCCCGCGCGGCCTGCGTCAACGCCTCGCTCCCGGAGGCGCAGAGCCGGTTCACCGTCACCCCGGGAACAGTCACCGGAAGGCCGGCCAGCAGCGCCGCCATCCGCGCCACGTTGCGGTTGTCCTCGCCGGCGCCGTTGGTGTCGCCGAGGATCACGTCATCGATCCGGGAGGGGTCGAGCCCCGGGGCGCGCCGCACCAGCTCGGCGATCGGCAGTGCGGCGAGGTCGTCGGTGCGAATCCCCGACAGGCCGCCGCGGTGCTTGCCGAAGGGCGTGCGCACCGCGTCAATCAGGTACGCGTCCACGCGTCGACACTAGCTGCCCAGCCGGTTCGGCGGTCTGCCGCGCGCGCTCCTTCTCGCCGTCGGCGTGCCCGCCGTAGGCGTGCTGGGCCCGCGTCGCTGCTCAGCCCGTGAACGGCGCGATCAGGAAATGCACCGCGATCGCGATGGCCGCGGCCCCGGGGAAGGTGAGCACCCAGGCCGTGACGATGTTGCCGGCGACCCCCCACCGGACGGCGGAGAACCGCTTCGTCGCGCCGACACCCATGATCGCCGAGGTGATCGTGTGCGTGGTGGAGATCGGGGCGCCGAAGATCAGCGCGTTGGCGTACAGCACGGAGCTGGCAGTGCTCTCCGCCGCGAATCCCTGCGGCGGGTCCAGGTGGATCACGCGGCGGCCGAGGGTGCGGATGATCCGCCAACCGCCCGCGTACGTGCCGAGCGCCAGCACCGTGGCGGAGGTGAAGAAGACCCAGAGCGGGATCTGGTCAGGGCTGGCCTGAAATCCGCCGGTGAACAGCGCCAACGCGATGATGCCCATGGTCTTGGCGGCGTCCTGCATGCCGTGCCCGACCGACATGGCCGCGGCCGAGACGCTCTGCGCGATCCGAAAGCCGCGGTTGAGCTTGCCGGGGTGGCCACGCCGGAACAGCCACATCACCGCCAGCATCACCAGGCCGCCGAGGATCACGCCGACGATCGGTGAGACCACCATCGGGATGACGACCTTCTCGATGATGTTCACCCACTGGACAGTGCCGGCCACCGCGATGGTCGCGCCAACCACACCTCCGATGAGCGCGTGCGAGGAGGACGACGGCAGCCCGAAGTACCACGTGAGAAGGTTCCAGCCGATCGCGCCGACCACGCCTGCGAACACGATCCAGAGGCTGTCATATCCCGTCGGCAGGGTCACCAGGCCGCTGCCCACGGTCTTGGCGACCTTCCCGCCCAGGAAGGCGCCGACCAGGTTGCCGGCCGCGGCGAGGATCAGCGCGGCGCGCGGGGTGAGCGCGCGGGTGGAGACCGAAGTGGCGATCGCGTTCGCGGCGTCGTGAAAGCCGTTGGTGTAGTCGAAGATCAGCGCGACCGCGACGACTGCGATCACGCCGAGTAACAGCGGGTCCACTCAGGACTCCTTGACGGCGATGGTCTCGACCGTGTTGGCGACGTGCTCGAACGCGTCGGCGGCGGCCTCGAGCTCGTCGGCGACCTCTTTGAGTTTGAGGACGGTGAGCGCGTCGTACTCGCCGGAGAAGAGCCGGACCAGCAGCATCCGGTACGCCCGGTCGCCGTCGTTCTCCAGCCGGTTGATCTCGATCCAGTACTCCCGCAGGTTCTTCATCGACTTCAGCCGCGGCATCGCCTCGGCCGTCACCGCGGCCTGCTGGTTGAGCACCTCGATCAGGTCGACCATCTCGCGCGGCAGCGCGGGCAGCTCAGACAGCCCGTACAGGTAGACCAGGTTGCCGACGGCCTCCATGTGGTCCATCACGTCGTCGAGGTTCGAGCCGAGCCGGTAGATGTCCTCCCGGTCGAACGGCGTCACGAACGTGGAGTTGATCCGGTTGTAGAGCTCGTGGGTGATCTCGTCGTTGTCGTGCTCGGCCTCGACCAGACGCTCACTCACCGACTGCACGTCGGCGTCGGGCTGGACGAGCTCGTTGAGCAGTTCGGCGCCGCGCACCAGATTCTGCGCGGCGCGGCTGAAGAACTCGTAGAACGAGTCTTCACTGGGGCGAAGCGAAAATCGCACGGAGAGACCTCATCGCTGGCTGTTGGGACGACGCTGGGTGGATGGCCCGGCTGGATGCCTGGCGCAGAGCCGAGCCGGCCGGTCCACGGCCGGAGGACAGTCGGGGAAATGCTAGGCGCACGCCGACGCGGTAAAAAATCGTCAGCCTCCCATCTGCCTTTCTTTCACTCTTCGTTCACCTCTCGTTCATCTGATGACTACTCAAGTGCCTTAGTGCGCTCGCGCTCCGCAGCCAGATCGAACGTCGCCTCTGGGTACGCCACGCCGACGAGCTTTCCCAGGGTCGCGCTCGTCATGGGCTGATCATGCCTGATGCGCCCGGGCTGAAACCGGCGGTTTGACGCAGGTCACGACGGGAGTTCGTAGACCAGACGGTGGCGGTCGCCGCGGAGCATGGTGCGGGTGACCCGGATCGGCTTGTCGTCGACGTAGCCGGTGCGGATCTGGAAGAGCACCGGGATCCCAGGGCTGAGCCCGAGCCGCCGGGCTTCGTCGGGGCTCGGCATCCGGGTGGACACCTCGTCGACGTACCGGTTCTGCACCCAACCCCGCTCGGCCAGCAGCCCGATGGCGCCGCGCTTGATGTCGTACGGCTCCATGATCGGAGTGTCCTTCACCAGCTCGTACGGGTAGTACGAGTCGGCGATCGAGCAGGCGTCGCCGTTGAGGAGCCGGAGTCGGCTGCGCAGCACCACCAGAGCGTCCTTCGCCAGGCCGAGCTTCTCGGCGATGCCGTCCGGCGCCCGCCGCACCGCCACCTCGATCTCCTGGCTGGGGCGGAATCCGTGGCCGTGGACGGCCTCGATGAACGGGCTGTCCTCGTTGCCCGCGCCTCGCCCTGGCTCGTCGTGGTGGGCCACGTGGATCGTGATCAGCTCGCGCAGCCGCACCACCCGCCCGGCGCGGCCCCGGCCGCCGGTGATCAACCCCTCAGCGGTGAGCAGGTTCAGCGCGAGCCTGACGGTGTTGCGGGAGACCCCGTACTCCGCCATCAGCTCGTGCTCGGTGGGGAGCCGGTCTCCGGGGCGCAGATCGCCGCTGCGAATCCTCGCCCGCAGCGCGTCAGCGACCACCTGATAGAGCGGCGTCTCCCCGACGGTGCCGGCAGGCATGCGCCCTGTCTCCTCATCGTCGAGTGCCCCGAAGTTTTAAGGCCAACGAATGTATCAGTACCACTTGACAGTCTAGAAGGCAATCGCGACACTAAAGTTTCGTTGGTACAGAACCGCCAATTGGCACTTAACCGAGGAGGGTGGATCGCTCCGGCAGGGAACTTCGGACGAGCCACCGAAAGCGCAGCCGCGCGATCCGCTGACTGTCCTTTCGTCGTTTCAGAGCCCACTTCGGCGACGCTGGGCCAGGCGGCCCACGGTCTCCGGACGGCTCCCCTAGGAAGGAGGCCACACGATGACCACTCCTCCCACCATCCTCAGACGGCTGCTCGACCACATCGAGCACCTGATCTGGGACGCCCAGGACACCCGGCTCCGCGCCAACGGCTGGGAGGTCATCCGCGTCAGCCGGTGGCGGCGGCGGTACCGTCACCCGCGCCGCTGCACGGCACTCCG
>WHSM01000332.1 GCA_009380105.1 Micromonosporaceae bacterium | reverse complement strand
GGTCCACGAACAGCGCCAGCTCTTTGCGCTCCCCCGCCGAGAAGTTCTCCAGGACGTAGTCGGCCGGATCCTTGCGACCCGGAGGCCGGCCGATCCCGAACCGCACCCGCAGATAGTCCCGGCCGCCCAGCGACTTGGAGACCGACTTCAGGCCGTTGTGCCCGCCTTCGCCGCCGTTGACCTTCAGCCGCAGCGCGCCGTACGGCAGATCCAGCTCGTCATGGATCACCACCACCTGGGCACGCGGGATCTTGTAGAAGCCGGCCAGCCCGGAGACCGGCCCGCCGGACAGGTTCATGTACGACAACGGCTTCGCCAGCACCACACGCGGCCCGGTGTGCCCGCCGATACGGCCCTCACACACCACCGCGTGCGTCTTGCCGTGGCGCTTGAAACGGCCGCCGACCCGCTCAGCGAGCAGGTCGGCGACCATGAAACCCACGTTGTGCCGGTTGTCCGCGTACCCCGGGCCGGGGTTGCCCAAGCCCACCACCAGGTACGGCCCCGCCGGCGCCGGGGAAGGCGGCGCGGCGGACGAGACGGCGTCGCTCATCGGGGTGGGCGACCCGGCGCTCAGCTCTCGGCCGGAGCCGCGGCCGCCTCCCCGGCGGAAGCGGCATCCTCAGCCGGCGCCGGCACTTCGCGCTCGATCCCGGCCTCCGCCTCGGCCTCGGCCAGCTCGGCTTCGAGCTGCTCGACGCTCGGCGCCACCGTGAGGCTGACCACGACCGTCTCGGGGTCGGTGAGCAGCTCACTGCCCTGCGGGAGTGTCACCTGCCCCGCGGGGATGTGGCTGCCGACCTCCATGCCCTCGATGGACAGCTCGATCCTGTCCGGCAGCTTGGTGGCGTCCGCGGAGATCGACAGCGTGTTCAGGTCGTGCACCAGCAGACCGCCCTTGGCCGGCTCGCCGCTCAGCACCACCGGCACCTCGACGGTGACCTTCTCGCCGCGCCGCACCAGCAGCAGGTCCACGTGGTCGATGGTGTCCTTCAACGGGTCCCGCTGCAGCGCCTTCGGCAGCGCGAGGGCCTTGCTGCCGTCGTCAGCGATCTCGATCCGGAACAGCTGGTTCAGGCCGCCGTGACGCAGCGCCGCGGCGAACTCCAGCGCGGGGAGGGCGACGTGCTTGGGCTTCTCGCCGTGGCCGTACAGCACCGCGGGGATCTTCCCGGCCCGGCGGGTACGACGAGCCCCACCCTTGCCGAAGTCGGTGCGGGACTCGGCCTTGATAAGTACCTCGGACACGGGAGCACTCCTCCATATGACACATGTGGAAATGGCCTTCGGCGCCTCGGCGGCGGGCAGACACGCCCGAAGCACCGCGTCGATCACGGGCCCCGGAGGGCGCCCTCGCCGTGGCAACCGAAGTAGTTTACCCGCCCCAACACCTGTCATTCACCCCGGGGCCTCACCGTCGAGGGCGGCGTGGACGGTTGTCAACTCCTTAGGCGTATCCCTGACAGGACGCCCGTTGCCAGCTCGCGCGCTGCCTGGCGGGTCGCGTCGGACACATCCTCCCCGACGCCAGCCGCGCGCATGCGGATCGTCACGTTGGCGCGGCGCACCAGCACGGTCACCACAGCGCCGTCGTCGCGCATCACCGCCTCGTCCCCGACGCCACGCACCTCGACCGCGCCCGGCCGCTCGCGCTCCCGGTCCACCTCGTACATTGCCGTCGCGATCCCGCTGCTGAGGTGCCGGCTGCGCCACGCGATCACGTGCAGGCTCATCGCCCGGTACGGGACGTCCTCCTCGAACGCCTCGGCGCTCGGCTCCACGAAGCAGGACGAGACGGCGGCGTCCTTGTCGCTGGTGGGCCCGGTGACCTTCAACGCCCGGAACTCGGAAGGCCAGCGCCGATCCAACCCGGCCGCCCGCAGCTCCGCGCACGCCGCGCCCACCGACGTCGCGACCGGGTGCCACGGCGACACCACGCCGCGCGTCACCACGGCGAAGCCGGCGCCGGCCGCGGCGACAGACAGCGTCAGGCACACGGCCAACGCCACGCCCCAGCGTCCCGGCACCCGGCCGTTGACCGAGGCGCCGCGCTCCGCCGCGTACCGCCGAATGGTCTTCACCCGTGACGCGAAGCCCGGGTCGGGCCGCCACCACGCGCCGATGGGAGCACGCAACAGGAGCCGGCGCCCGCCCCGTCGCCGCACGCCGACCAGCCGCGCGTACCCGCGCCAGACTGGCCGGATCCCGGTCACGTCGCGCCACGCCGCGCGGCGCGCCGGCACCCCTTCGGCGGTGAGCACCGCACGCTCCCGGCTACGGCCGAGGATGAAGACAGGGAAGAGGAGAAGGAGGCCCGCGATCAACCCGGCGCCGAGCGTGAACTCCACGTACACGTAGTCGACCGGACCCTCATAGCCGACCAGCAGTCCCAGGAATCCGCCGACGAACCCCAGTGACAACGCGAAGAGGAGCAGCGCCAGCAGCGGAAAGACCGCCGCCTCCAACGCGCGTCCGACACCGTTGTGGAACTCCAGCCGCCCGCCGTCGTCCGACATCACGCCTCCCGGCCACACGATCCCGCTTCAAGGATGCGTCGCCGGGAGAGCGGCGTGTGTTACGAAAGGCCGCCAAAGAGCGTGGTCACCGAGCCGTCGTCGAAGACCTCGCGGATCGCGCGCGCCACCAGCGGCGCGATCGAGAGCACGGTGATCTTGTCCAGGCGCTTCTCCGGCGGGATCGGCACCGTGTTGGTGAGCACCACTTCGCGGATCCGGCTGTTCTTCAACCGCTCGGTCGCCGGGTCGGAGAGCACGCCGTGCGTCGCGGCGGCGATCACGTCGGCGGCGCCCGCCTCATACAGCAGATCGGCCGCATTGCAGATGGTGCCGCCGGTCTGGATCTCGTCGTCCACGATCAGGCAGACCCGGCCCTCGACCTCGCCGACCACCCGGTTCGCGACCACCTGGCCGGGCTGTGTGATGTCACGGGTCTTGTGGATGAACGCCAACGGGCAGCCGCCCAGCCGGTCGGTCCAGCGCTCCGTCAGCCGCACCCGGCCCGAGTCCGGCGCCACGACGCTCAACAACTGGCCGGCGTACTTCTGCTCGACGTACTCCGACAACAACGACATCGCGAACAGATGGTCCACCGGGCCGTCGAAGAAACCCTGGATCTGCGCCGTGTGCAGATCCACGGTGAGGATCCGGTTCGCGCCGGCTGTCTTCAGCAGATCGGCCACGAGACGCGCGGAGATCGGCTCGCGTCCGCGGTGCTTCTTGTCCTGACGGGAGTACGGGTAGTACGGCAGCACCGCCGTGATCCGCTTGGCGGAGCCGCGCTTCAACGCGTCCACCATGATCAGCATCTCCATCAGCCAGTTGTTCGGCCGACCGGCGATCGACTGCACCACGAACGCGTCCGAACCCCGCACCGACTCCCGGTAACGGACGTAGATCTCACCGTTGGGGAAGTCGTACGCGTCCGTTGGAGTGGGGGCGATGCTCATCTCACGGCCGATCTCGTCGGCCAGCTCCGGGAACGCCCTGCCCGAGAAAAGCATCAACGTTTTGCGGTTCTCCGCCACGATGCCGCCCATGGTCAACCAGGTCCCCCTCGATTGTCACCGTGTACGGCCGCCTGCGCGTAACCGCAAGGTCAGCCGGCGTTTCCCCCAGGTGCCGTTTCAGTGTCGCCCGAGTCACCTCCGGCGCGCACATCGGGGTGGTCCTTGTCACTTTTCGCCCGTCTCGCCGCCTCCGCCGAGGCGGTGCCCTCACGGCGGCGCTCCACCCAGCCTTCGATGTTGCGCTGCTTCCCCCGCGCCACACCGAGCGCCCCCGGCGGCACATCCTGAGTGATGACGCTGCCGGCCGCCGTGTACGCGCCGTCCCCGACCTCCACCGGAGCCACCAGCATCGTGTCGCTGCCGGTGCGCACATGGCTGCCCACCACAGTGTGGTGCTTGGTAACGCCGTCGTAGTTGACGAACACGTTCGCGGCGCCGATGTTGGTGCCCTCGCCGATCGTCGCGTCGCCCACGTACGTCAGATGCGGCACTTTGCTGCCCTCGCCGATGTCTGCCTGCTTCGTCTCCACGTAGGCGCCGATCTTGACCTTTCGGGCCAGCCTGGTGCCCGGGCGCAGGTAGGCGTACGGGCCGATCACGCACTCGGGGCCGATCTCGGCCTGGACGCTGTGCGCCCGCAGCACTGTGGCGCGCTCCCCGACCGCCGTGTCGATCAGCGTGGTGTCCGGGCCGATCTCGGCGCCTTCCGCCACCGATGTGGCGCCCTCCAGCGCGGTGTTCGGCCGCAGCCGCACGTCCCGGGCCAGCCACACGCTCACGTCCACCCACGTGGTGTCGGGGTCGTCCATCGTGACGCCTTCGCGCATCCACGCGGTGTTGATCCGCTGCTGCAGCAGCCGCCGCAGCCGGGCCAGTTCGGCGCGGTCGTTGCAGCCGAGCGCCTCGATCTCGTCGGATGCCCGGTGGGCGCCGATCCGGCGCCCGTCGGCGCGCAGCAGTCCGAACACGTCGGTGAGGTACTGCTCGCCCTGGTCGTTGTCGGTCGACAGCTTCTCCAGGGCGTCGCGCAGCAGCGCGGTGTCGAACGCGTAGACCCCGGCGTTGATCTCGCGGATGGCCCGCTGCTCCGGCATGGCGTCGCGGTGCTCGACGATCGCAGCGAGGTTGCCCTCGGCGTCATGCGTGATCCGCCCGAGCCCGTGCGGGTCGGCGACCTCGGCCGTGAGCACTGTCGCGGCGGCGCCGGTCTGCTCGTGGGCGCGCACGAGCGCGTCAAGGGTCTCCAGCCGCAGCAGCGGCACGTCAGCGTTCAGGACCACCAGGGTGCCGGTCAGCTCCGGTGCGGCGGCGAGCGCGATCCGCACGGCGTGCCCGGTGCCGAACTGCTCGGCCTGCGTCACGGTGTCGGCCGCGGGGGCGATCTCGGCGAGGTGCGCCGTGACCTGGTCGGCGCCACGCCCGACCACCACCAGCGTGCGTTGGGCGGCGAGCGGCTCCGCCGCGGCGAGGACGTGTCCGAGGAGGGTACGGCCGAGGAGCCGGTGCAGCACCTTCGGCGTCGCCGACTTCATCCGCTTGCC
>WHSM01000161.1 GCA_009380105.1 Micromonosporaceae bacterium | reverse complement strand
GGATGCTCCGCGGCCTCGGCGACGGAGAGCACCGGCGCCACGCACGCGTCGCTGTCGCCGAACACCTCCGCCCACTCGTTCCGGGAACGGGTGCGGAACCGCGCCGCGATCCATTCCCGCAGCGCCGGCCACTCGTCCGGCGACCGGGAGGGCGCCGGCGAGGACGCGCCGTCCGACAGCCGCGCGATGAACTCCGAGTAGAACTGCTCCTCCAGCGCGCCCACCGCGACGTACTCGCCGTCGGCGCACTCATACGTGTCGTAGAACGGCGCCCCGCCGTCGAGAAGGTTGCTCGCCCGCTCGTCGGACCACACCCCTGCCGCGCGGCTGCCCAGCAGCATGCCGAGCAGCGACACCGTCCCGTCCACGATCGCGGCGTCCACCACCTGTCCCTCGCCGGACCGCTGGGCCTCCAGCAGCGCGGCGACCACGCCGAAGGCAAGCAGCATGCCGCCGGCGCCGAAGTCGCCCAGCAGGTTCATCGGCGGCACCGGAGGCGCCCCGGCCGGCCCGATCGCCCGCAGCGCGCCCGACAACGCGATGTAGGTGATGTCGTGGCCGGCAGTGCGCGCGAGCGGGCCGTCCTGTCCCCAGCCGGTCATCCGCCCGTACACCAGACGGGGGTTCGCCGCCATGCACTGCTCCGGGCCGATCCCGAGCCGCTCGGCGACCCCGGGCCGGAATCCCTCGATCAAGGCGTCGGCCCCGGCGACGAGCCGCAGCACCACGTCCGCCGCGCCGGGAGCCTTCAGGTTGAGCGCCACGGAACGGCGGCCGCGGTTGAGGAACAGGTGCGGCAGGTCGAACATCGGCTGCCCGCCGGGACGGTCGACCCGGATCACCTCGGCGCCCAGGTCGGCGAGCAGCATTCCGGCGTACGGGCCCGGCCCGATGCCCGCCAACTCGACCACCCGCACCCCGCGGAGCGGACCTGGGCTCATTCGAAAATCTCGCCCTTCTCCGCCTTCGCCACCAGGGACGCCGGAGGTGTGAAGCGCTCCCCGTACCCGGCGGCAAGCTCACGCGCCCGCGCCACGAAGCCGGCCACGCCGCCGGAGTACTGGTTGATGTACTGGATCACGCCACCGGTCCAGGCGGGGTAGCCGATGCCGAAGATGGAGCCGATGTTGGCGTCCGCCACGGTCCGCAGCACGCCCTCGTCGAAGCACCGCGCGGTCTCGATCGCCTCGATGAAGAGCATCCGCTCCTGCATCTCGGTCATCGAGATCGCGGGTGGCCCGGAGGCGGCGCCGAACGCCTCGGCCAGACCCGGCCACAGGCCGGCTTTCTTGCCATCGGCGTACTCGTAGAAGCCAGCGCCGGCGGCGCGGCCCTTTCGGTCGTACTCATGGATCATCTTCGTGACGACCGGCGCAGCTGGATGCTCCGTGAAGGCCCTGCCCTCAGCCTCGGCCGCGGTTTTGGTCTGTTGGTGGATCTTCTCCCACAGCGTCAGGCTGATCTCGTCGGTGAGCGCGAGCGCGCCGACCGGGTAGCCGGCCTGCGTGCAGGCCTGCTCGATCGACGGCGCGGGCACGCCCTCGGCGAGCATCGCGATCGCCTCCAGCACGAAGGCGCCGATCACCCGGCTGGTGAAGAAGCCGCGGCTGTCGTTCACCACGATGGGGGTCTTCTTGATCTGCTGCGCGTAGTCGACAGCCCGGGCGAGGGCCTCGTCGCTGGTCTGCTCGCCGACGATGATCTCCAACAGCGGCATCTTGTCGACGGGTGAGAAGAAGTGCAGGCCGATGAAGTCCTCGGGTCGGGTGACGCCGGTCGCGAGGTCGGTGATCGGCAGCGTGGAGGTGTTGGAGCCGAGCAGCGCGTCCGGCGCGAGCACCTTCTCGGTCTCGGCGAACACCCGCTGCTTCAGGTCCGGGTCCTCGAACACCGCCTCCACCACCAGGTCGGCGCCGGCGCAGTCCTCGACGGAGTCGGTCGCGGTGATCCGGCCCAGGATCTCATCTGCCTTGTCCTGGGTGAGCTTGCCGCGCGAGACGGCCTTCTCCAGGAGTTTCTGCGAGTACGCCTTGCCCTTCGCCGCGCCTTCGAGGTTGACGTCCTTGAGGATCACGTCGATGCCGTTGCGCGCCGAGACGTACGCGATGCCGGCGCCCATCATGCCGGCCCCGAGCACCGCCACCTTGGTCACCAGGCGCTGCGGGTAGCCGTCCGGCCGGCTGCCGCCCTTGTTGATCGCCTGCAGGTCGAAGAAGAACGCCTTGATCATGTTCTTGGCGACCCGGCCGGTGACCAGGTCCACCAGGTAGCGCGTCTCGATCTTGGACGCGGTGTCGAAGTCGACCTGGGAACCCTCGACCGCGGCGGCGAGGATGTCGCGCTGGGCCGGGAAGTTCGCGCCCTTGGTCTGCTTGCGCAGGTTCGCCGGGAAGGCGGGCAGGTTCGCCGCGAACTTCGGGTTCGACGGCGTGCCGCCGGGGATCTTGTGACCGGGCCGGTCCCAGGGCTGGGCCGCCTCGGGGTTGGCCGCGATCCACGCTTTTGCCTTGCCGATCAGCTCGTCGGCCGCGGCGACCAGCTCGTCGACCAGCCCGACCTCAAGCGCCTGCGCCGGCTTGTGGCGCTGGCCCTGCAGCAGCACCTTCAGCAGCGCGTCGGCGATGCCGAGCATCCGCACAGTGCGGGTGACTCCCCCGGCGCCGGGCAGCAGGCCCAGGGTGGCCTCGGGCGTGCCGATCTCGATCCCTCTGGCGTCGAGGGCGATCCGGCGGTGGCAGGCGAGCGCGATCTCCAGGCCGCCGCCGAGCGCGGAGCCGTTGACAGCGGCGACCACTGGCTTGCCGAGGGTCTCCAGGCGGCGCATGGTCGCCTTGACGCCGTCGACGAACTCCGCGATCTTCGGCGCGTCCTTTCGCTCCGCCTTGATCATCAGGTTCAGGTCGCCGCCGGCGAAGAACGTCTTCTTCGCCGAGGTGATCACCACGCCGGCGATGTCGTCCTTCTCGGCTTCGAGCCGGTCCACAATCGCGGCGAAGGAGGACGCGAACCGCTCGTTCATCGTGTTCGCGGACTGGTCCGGGTCATCCATGGTGAGCACGACGACGCCGTCGGCGCCCTGCTCCCACCCGAACATGTTCTTCTCACTCATGTCTTCGATCTCTCCGTCAGTCTCAGGCTCGGGTCAGGAAACGCGCTCGATGATGGTGGCCAGGCCCATGCCGCCGCCGATGCAGAGGGTGACCAGGGCGTACCGGGCGTCGCGGCGCTCCAACTCGTCGACCATCGTGCCGACCAGCATCGCGCCGGTGGCGCCGAGCGGGTGGCCCATCGCGATCGCGCCGCCGTTGACGTTGAGCTTCTCGTCCGGGATGCCGAGGTCCTTCTGGAACTTCATCACCACTGCCGCGAACGCCTCGTTCAGCTCGAACAGGTCGATGTCATCGACGGTCAACCCCGCCGTGGCGAGCACCTTCTCGGTGGCCGGCGTCGGACCGGTGAGCATGATCGTCGGGTCGGCGCCGCTGGTCGCGGTCGCTGCCACCCGGGCGCGCGGCGTCAGCCCGGCGGCCTGGCCGGCCGCCTCGCTGCCGACCAGCGTCAGCGCGGCGCCGTCCACGATGCCGGAGGAGTTGCCGGCGTGGTGCACGTGGTCGATCTTCTCGACCCAGTGGTACTTCTGCAGCGCGACGGCGTCGAAGCCGCCCAGCTCGCCGATCGCCTCGAAGGACGGCTTGAGCTTGGCCAGCCCGTCCACGGTCGTGTCGGGCCGCATGTGCTCGTCGTGGTCCAGGACCGTGATCCCGTTCCGGTCGACGACCGGCACGACCGACTTGGCGAAGTAGCCGCCGGCCCACGCCTTGGCTGCCCGCTCCTGCGACCGCACCGCGTAGGTGTCCACGTCGGCGCGGGAGAAGCCTTCGGTGGTGGCGATCAGGTCCGCCCCGATGCCCTGCGGCACGAAATAGGTGTCGTACGCGGTCTCCGGGTCCATCGCCCAGGCGCCGCCGTCGGAGCCCATCGGCACCCGCGACATCGACTCGACGCCGCCGGCCAGCAGCATCTGATCCCACCCGGCGCGCACCTTCTGCGCGGCGATGTTCACGGCCTCCAGGCCGGACGCGCAGAACCGGTTGAGCTGGGTGCCGGCGACCGTGTCGGGCAGGCCCGCCGCGATCGCGGAGATCTTGGCGATGTCCGAGCCCTGGTCGCCGATCGGGGTCACCACCCCGAGCACGATGTCGTCGATCAGCGCCGGGTCCAGGTGCGGGTGACGGCGGCGAATCTCGTCGATGAGCCCCACGACCAGGCTGATCGGCTTGACCTGGTGCAGAGAGCCTTTCTTGCCGCGCCCGCGCGGGGTGCGGATCGCCTCGTAGATATAGGCGTCGCTCATGTGGATCCTCTCCTCAAATCTGGCGCGGTCTCACATGGCGCCGTCTCACATGGTGCGGGCGACGAGTTCTTTCATGACCTCGTTCGCGCCGCCGTAGATTCGCTGCACCCGCCCGTCGATGAACATCCGGGCGATCGGGTACTCCAACATGTACCCGTACCCACCGAAGAGCTGCATGCACCTGTCGACCACCTCGCACTGGCGATCGGTGAGCCAGTACTTCGCCATCGCGGCGGTCCCGACGTCCAGCTCGCCCCGCATGTGCCGGACGATGCAGTCGTCGAGGAACACCCGCGAGACCCGGCTCAGTGTGGCGCACTCGGCCAGCTCGAACCGGGTGTTCTGCAGCTCGAACAGCGGCTTGCCGAAGGCCTGGCGCTCCTTCGCGTACGCCGTGGTGGTCGCCACCGCCATCTCCATCACCGCGACCGCGGTGATCGCGATCAGCAACCGCTCCTGCGGCAACTGCCGCATCAGCTGGATGAAGCCCCGGCCCTCGGCCGGGCCGAGCAGGTTGGCGGCTGGAACCCGCAGCTCGTCGAAGAACAGCTCAGCGGTGTCCTGCGCTTTCAAGCCCACCTTCTGCAGCACCCGCCCGCGCCGGAATCCCGGGGTGTCCTCGTCCACCTCGGCGACGATCAGCGACACACCCTGAGCGCCCTGCGTGGTGTCGGTCTTCGCGGCGATGATCACGAAGTCGGCGGTGCCGCCGTTGGTGATGAAGGTCTTCGCGCCGGTGATCACGTACTCGTCGCCGTCGGGCGTCGCGCGGGTGGTGATCGACTGCAGGTCCGAGCCGGCGCCCGGCTCGGACATCGCGATGGCGCCCAGTCGCTCGCCGCTGGCCAGTTTCGGCAGCCAGTCGCGCTTCTGCTCTTCTGTGCCGTACGCCAGGATGTAGTGGGCCACGATGCCGGAGTGCACCACCAGGCCCATCGAGCTCTCGCCGGCCTTCGCCTGGGCCTCACCGATCGCGGCCTCGTGGGCGAACGTGCCGCCTCCACCGCCGTACTCGGCGGGAATGGAGGCGCAGAGCAGCCCCAGCTCACCGGCCTTCCGGTACGCGTCGCGGTCCGGATGGCCCTGCTCGACGAAGCGCTCGTAGTGCGGGACCACTTCCTTGGTGAAGAAGCTGTCGGCGAGCTCCCGCACCGCCTCGACCTCGTCGTCCGACCAGGGCGAACGTCGCCCCGTGCCCGCGCTGCCTGGTTCCGCCATGCGGCTGCCCTCCGGCTTCCTGCGCCAGTACCTGGACCTTCGGCTAATTTCGATTAACATAACCCGCCAGTAACCAACGCTGTCAACGGCTCCGCGCGGCGTGCGGCCACGCTAGGCTCGTTTCACTTGTGAGATGCGTCGCAGCGGCGCGAGATCCCCGCGCCGACGCGGCTGAGACGGATCGCGGACCGGGAAGGAGGCGCGCCTCGTGACTGCTGGCGCCGAGGCGCAACCGGTGACCCGACGCCGTCGCGACCGCAAGGAGCAGCTGGCCGGCGTCGCCGCCGACCTGTTCCGGCAACGCGGCTATCACGCCGTGGGAATCGGGGACATCGCGTCCGCCGCGGGCATCACCGGACCGGCGGTGTACCGCCACTTCACCAACAAGCAGGACATCCTCGCTCACGTCCTGCTCTCCGGAGTGGACACGCTCGCCGAGACGGTGGCGCGCATCCTGGCCACGCCCGCCGAGCCGTCAGCGCGCATGGCCGACCTGACCGACGCGCTCGCCAGGCTCGCGGTGGAGCGACGCGACGCGGTGGCGCTGTGGCGTTGGCTGGGCCGCCACCTGGACCAGGAGCGGCAGGCGGAGGTGCGCCGTCGCGGCGAGGCGCCGATGGCGCTCTGGATCGCCGAGCTGCGCCGGCGCCGGCCGGAGCTGTCCGCCGCCGACTCTGACCTGCTGTGCACCGCGGCGATGGGCGTGTTCGCCAGCGTCGCCGACCACACCGCGACCCTCGCCAAGAGCCGTCACGTGGACCTGCTGCGGCGGCTGGCCGGCGCGGTGCTCGCCAGCAACGTGCTCCCCGACGCGGACCGGGCGCCCGACACGGACCCGACGCATGACGCAGACCCGACGCCCGACGCGCGCCCTGCGCGTAACGTGCCGCGTCCCGGCGACCCGGCGACGCTCGCCGCGCCCCGCCGGGAGCGGTTGTTGATCGAGGCCACGCGCCTGTTCCGGCAGCGCGGCTACCACGCGGTGACGATAGAGGACATCGGCGCCGCCGCGGGCATCGCGGGCCCCAGCGTCTACCGGCACTTCAGCAGCAAGGCGGACCTGATCCACGCCGCGGGCGCGCGGATGGCCGACCGGCTCGCGGCGGGGGCGGCCGAAGCGACGGCGGCGACCACGAGCCCGGCCGACGCGCTGCGCCGGCTCGTCGACTCCTACGCCGAGACGGTGCTGGCCCACCGGGACCTGATGGCGGTCTACATCGCCGAGCTGTCGAGCCTGCCCGAGCGGCAGCGCGGGCAGTTGCGGCGGCTGCAGCGCGGCTACGTCGCGGAGTGGGTCCGCCTGATCGCGGCCGTGAACCCGTCGTGGGGTTCCGCCGAGGCTCGTGTGGCGGCGCACGCGGCCTTCACCGTCGCCAACGATCTGGCACGACGCGGCCGACTCGCGAACCGCCCCGGCCTGCGCCGCGAGATCGCCAGCCTGATGCGCGCAGTGACCGGCGACGCTGGCGGGGCCGGAAGCCCTACCGACTGGTGACCGCGGCCATCGTGGCGGCGAGCTGGCGCACGGTGCGCGCCTGGTAGAGCAGCGGCGCCGCCGGTGGCGCCGCCATGCCGAGTCGCCGCCCGATCCGGCCCAGCAGGTGGACGGCGATCAGCGAGTCCCCGCCGAGGTCGAAGAAGTCGTCCTCCACGCCCACCCGGTCCAGCCGCAGCGCTTCCTGCCACAGCGCCGCCAGCGCTCGCTCCAGGTCGGTGCTCGCCGGCACGAAGGGCCGGGTCAGCCCGCGCTCTGCGAAGGCCGGCCGGACGGCCCGGGGTGGCACGCGACGCTCGCGGAGTTGGAGGAAAGCGGCGCCCCGGGGCCGATTCAGACGCCCGCGGAGCCCGAGGATGTCGCGGAGATCCTCTTCACCTCGGGCACGACGGGCTCGCCGAAGGGCGTGGCCTGCCGGCATCTGCACGTGACGCAGCCTCTGACCGACTCACACGGCTGGCCTCCCGAGTGGTGGCAGGCCTGCGCCGACGGCGTCTACCTGCACGCCAACGCGGTGTCGACGGCCGGGGGACAGCTTCGCCTGCTGGAGCCCCTCGGACCGCAGCGGATGACTGCCCTGGCACAACCCAGGTTCGACCCCGAGCGATTCTGCCGCCTCGCCGAGGAGCACCGGGCGGCGGTGGTCCAACTGGTGCCCGCCATGGCGAGCAGCATCGTGGACAGCGAAGCGTATCGGCGCCACGACCTGTCCTCGGTGCGTGTGGTGTCTCTGGGCTGCGCGCCGCTCCCGATGGCGCTGACGCCGAAGCTCGCCTCCGCGTTTCCCAACGCCCACCTGGTCAACATGTACGAGCTCAGCGAGGCGCGTTACGCGGGCACGGCGTTCACACCTGAGGACGGCGGCAAGGACGGCTCCGTCGGCATGCCGCGGGGCGCCAGCCAGGTGCGGATCACGGACGACTCCGGCGGGGACCTGGCGTCCGGCGTGGTGGGCGAGGTCCGGGTGCGGTGGGCTGGGCTGCCCGCCCAGCACTACTTCGGCGACGCCGCGGCGACCGCCCGCGTCTTCGCGGACGGCTGGACGCGCACCGGCGACGCCGGCTACCTGGATCCCGACGGTTGCCTCTACATCGTCGACAGGCTCAAAGACGTGATCATCAAGGGCGGGATCAACATCAGCTCCGTCGAGGTGGAGAACGCGCTGCGGGAGCATCCCGCCGTGGCCGACTGCGCGGTCTTCGGGGTTCCCGACCAGACGCACGGTGAGGACGTCGCCGCGGCGCTGGTGCTACGCCGTCCGATCTCGCCGCGTGACATGCGGGGATTCCTGACCGCCAGGCTGGCGCCGCACCAGATCCCGAAGCGGTTCGTGCACCTCGCGGCGCTGCCGAGGAACCGTTCCGGCAAGGTGGTCAAACACGAGCTGCGGGCACGACTGCTGGCAGGAGCCGCCACACACAGTCGATGATTCACTGGCCCACAGTAAGCGCATCGATGCTTCTAGTAACAGATCTCCCGGCGTAACCGACAAAAGGTGTAAGAGCCGCGGTGCCTGGGGAGGTCGGTTCGTGCTGCCTCGGACCCTGTCGTTGGTCGAGCGCGACGGCGAGCTGACGACACTGATGACGGCGCTGCGCCGCACACCGGGCGGCGCCGTGATCGAGGGCGAGCCGGGAATCGGCAAGACCCGGCTGGTCCGTCAGGCGCTGGCCGAGGCCGCGCTGCCCGGCTGGCAGATTCTGGTGGGGCACGCCAGGCCCGCCCGCGAGGCGTACCCGCTCGGCCCGGTCGTGGAGGCGCTGGCGTCGGCCGAGTTGCCGGCGGCGCCGCGCCTCAGCCCGCTCACCGGCGCGCTACGGGAAGTGCTGCCCGACCGCTCGGACACGCTGCCGCCGGCGCCGCCGCCGTCCCAGGACCCGGTGCTGGCGCGCCACCGGCTGCTGCGCGCCACTGCCGAGCTGCTCGGCGGGCTCGGCCCCGCCGTCCTGGTGCTGGAGGACCTGCACTGGGCCGACGACGCCACGCTGGAGCTTCTCGGCATGGTCGGCGCCCGTCCCCCGCGCCACATGTCGCTGGTGCTCACGTACCGCGCCTGCGACCTGACCGGGGACGCCCGGCTGGCGGCCATGCTCGCCGGGCCGCTGTCGGCCATGCTGAGCGCCCGGATCCGGCTCGGACCGCTGTCGCCGCGCGGCGTCGCCCTGATGGCGGCGGAGACCCTGGGCGACGCGGCGTCGGACGGCGTCGCGCCGACCCTCCCCGAGGCGGTCGCCGAGCTGCTCTGCGAACGCAGCGGCGGTGTGCCGCTC
>WHSM01000439.1 GCA_009380105.1 Micromonosporaceae bacterium | reverse complement strand
TGCCAGATCGTTCGGGTGGCGGTGCCGAGCCAGGACGACGCGGAGGCGCTGCCGGCGATCGCCAGGAAGTCGCAGATCCCGGTGATCGCCGACATCCACTTCCAGCCGAAGTACGTCTTCGCCGCGATCGACGCCGGCTGCGCCGCGGTGCGGGTCAACCCGGGCAACATCCGCCAGTTCGACGACAAGGTCGGCGAGATCGCGCGCGCGGCGTCCGACGCTGAGGTGTCGCTGCGCATCGGGGTCAACGCCGGCTCACTGGACAAGCGGCTGCTGGCCAGGCACGGGAAGCCGACCGCGGAAGCGCTGGTCGAGTCGGCCCTGTGGGAGGCGTCGCTGTTCGAGGAGCACGACTTCCGGGACTTCAAGATCTCTGTCAAGCACCATGACCCGGTGGTGATGGTGCAGGCGTACCGGCAGTTGGCCGAGCGCTGCGACTACCCGCTGCACCTCGGCGTGACCGAGGCCGGGCCGGCGTTCCAAGGGACGATCAAGTCGTCGGTGGCGTTCGGGGCGCTGCTCGCGGAAGGGATCGGCGACACGATCCGGGTCTCGCTGTCGGCTCCGCCGGTCGAGGAGGTCAAGGTCGGCATCGGGATCCTGGAGTCGCTGAACCTCAAGGAGCGCGGCCTGGAGATCGTCTCCTGCCCGTCCTGCGGCCGCGCCCAGGTCGACGTGTACAAGCTCGCCGAGGAGGTCACCGCCGGCCTGGAAGGGCTGCCGGTGCCGCTGCGGGTCGCGGTGATGGGATGCGTCGTCAACGGGCCCGGCGAGGCGCGCGAAGCCGACCTCGGCGTCGCCAGCGGCAACGGCAAGGGCCAGATCTTCGTCAAGGGCGAGGTCGTCAAGACGGTGCCCGAGTCGCAGATCGTGGAGACGCTGATCGAAGAGGCGCTGCGGATAGCCGAGGAGACCGGCGCCGACCTGCCCGACGAGCTACGCGGCCTGGCGCCCACCGTCGAGGTCCACTAGTCGGATGTTGACGGCGCCTGCGCGGCTGCTGGGGGACGCGGACAAAGCAGCGATCGAAGCGGTGCTGGAGCGTGAGCCGATCGCCGCGGCGCAGGTGGCGGAGCTGGTCAGCGGCAGCGGTGTGGACTGGTGGCGCAGCGGCGCCCGGTTGTTCGGGTACCCGCCGCGCGGCCATCTGGAGGCGCTGTGCTGGTTCGGAGCCAACCTGATGCCGGTCGCCGCGACCCCAGAGGCGGTGGCGGCGTTCGCCGCGGTGGGACGCGCCGAGCGGCGTCGCTGCTCCTCCATGGTCGGCCCCGCCGAGGCTGTGCTGTCGCTGTGGTCGCGGATGCAGAGCTGGTGGGGTCCGGCTCGGCAGGTGCGGGCGGAGCAGCCCTTGATGATCGCCGACCGGCCACCGTCGCCGCCCCCTGATCCGCGGGTCCGGCTGATCCGGGAGGACGAGATCGACATTCTGTTGCCCGCGGCCGTCGCGATGTACACGGCCGAGGTCGGCATCTCGCCGGTCGCCGACTTCGGGTCGCAGACATACCGGAGTCGCGTGCTGGAGTTGATCGCCGGGCGACGGGCCTACGCCCGGATCGAGGACGGTGAGGTGCTGTTCAAGGCCGATCTGGCGGTCATGACGCCGCACACCGCCCAGATCCAGGGTGTGTGGGTGCCGCCGGAACGGCGTGGTCAGGGGCTCGCTGCCGGGGGCGTGTCGGCGGTGGTGGCGGATGCGCTGCGGCGTGGCATCCCGACCGTCAGCCTGTACGTCAACGAGCACAATCTCCCCGCGCGCAGAGTGTACGAGCACTGCGGATTCCGCGAGATCGACCGCTTCGCCACGGTCCTGTTCTGATCGTCGCTCACGGTAAGGGGCGGGTCAGGACCGAAGTAAGGGATCCGTAAGGGCCGAACTAAGGGTTCCGGCCGTCAGCCACGGCGTGATCACCCGATGCCCGGCCGCCGACCTCAGCACGAGTCTTGGTGTCACGCCGACAGACGGCGTGGACGTCGAGGAGTTGTTGACCATGATGACAGAGATCGCGCAGCGAGCCGAGTTCGAGTACCGCCGCCAGCGGTTCCTGCAGGAGGCGGAGGCGCACCGGTTAGCCAAGCTGGCCCAGGCCGGTAACGCCGCGAACGGCCAGAAGACCGGGTTGGCGGCGCTGTTCAGCCGACTGGCGCCACGACAGGGACGGAGCACTCGGTCGCGGTCTGACGCCGCGGCCGACCTCCCGGCCCCCTCCAACTGTGCTGCCTGACTGCGGAGTGTGCCAGCATGGCGGACATGGCGCGACTAGGGTCGGGAATCCCGCTGGTTGCCCGCCGGGTCGAGCTGCGGACGCTGCACGAAGCGCTCCGCCGCGCCCGCGCCGGGCAGTCCGGCGGGCTGTTGCTGTCCGGAGACGCCGGGGTCGGCAAGTCCCGACTCTTGACCGAGCTGCTCACCATCGCGCGCGACGAGGGAGCCGCAGTGGTCACCGGACGGTGCCTCGACACGGCCGAGGCCAGTTTGCCGTACCTTCCGTTCGCGGAGGCGGTTCGCCAGCTCGCCGAACACGACCCCGAGCTGATCATCGGGCACCCTGCCCTACGCCGCCTGCTGCCCGAACACCACCCGCGCGCGGCTGCGGGCGCCGATGATCATGAGATGGGGCAGCTCCAGCTGTTCGACGCGCTGCACTCGGCGCTCGGCCACTTCGCGGCGAAGCAGCCCACGGTGCTGGCGATCGAGGATCTGCACTGGGCCGACCGCTCGAGCCGCGATCTCCTGGCATTCCTGCTGTCGCGGCTGAGCGGACAGCGGTTGCTGGTGGTCGGCACCTTCCGCTCCGACGACCTGCATCGTCGCCACCCGCTGCGGCCGCTGCTGGCCGAGCTGGTGCGGCTGCCTGCGGTCGAGCGACTGCACCTGGAGCCGTTCAGTCCCGCCGACGCTCACCGGTTCGTCCGCAGCCTGGCCGAGCAGACCCTTCCCGAGGACGTGGTACGAGACATCGCCGAGCGCTCGGAGGGTAACGCCTTCGTGGCCGAGGAGCTCATCTCCGCCTCCACCTCTGATGTGCCCCACGAACTTGCGCAAGTCCTGCTCGCCCGGGTGGAGCGACTCTCCCCGGCCACCCAGCACGCGGTGCGACTGGCCTCGGTGGTGGGCCGCCGGTTCAGTCATCAGGTGCTCAGCGCGGCGGCGGAGGCGCCCGCCGAGGAACTCGAACCGGCACTGCGTGAAGCGGTCGCGCACAACGTCCTGGTCGCCGAGGACTCGGCGGAGGCATACGCCTTCCGGCACGCGCTGCTGCGCGAAGCGGTCTACACCGACCTGCTCCCCGGCGAGCGCTCCCGGCTGCATCGCCAGGTCGCGAACGCCCTGGCCGGGGATGAGAGTCCAGGCGCGGCGGCCGGGCTGGCTCACCACAGCATGGAGAGCCACGACCTCGCCGGCGCGCTCGCTGCGTCGGTACGGGCGGCCCGGGAGGCCGA
>WHSM01000374.1 GCA_009380105.1 Micromonosporaceae bacterium | reverse complement strand
GGGTGGTGGACACGGCGCGCTACCCCCTGACGGAACCGACCAGCGCCGCCTGGCAGGATCTGGTCTCCCGAGTACGCGATGACCTGCGCGCGCACGGTTGCAGCGTGCTCCCCGACTTCGCACGCCCCGAGCTACGCGACGAGGGCGCTGACATCGCACCGCTGGCGCACTACGACGTCGAGACCGTCAACGCGTACAACATCGCGATCGACACCCCGCTGCCCGCCGACCACCCGGCCCGGATCGCCATGCGGCGCGGTAACGCCTTCGTCGCCAGGGACCGGATCCCCGAGTCGCTGCTGGTCCACCAGCTATACGTCGACGAGTCGTTCAAACGGTTCGTCGCGGACTGTTTCGCGCTGCCCGAGATCCATGAGCTGGCCGACCCACTGTCCGGGCTGTGCCTCAACGTGATCTCGCCCGGGATGTCACACCCGTGGCACTTCGACACCAATGAGTTCACCGTCAGCATGCTCACTCAGCAGCCGCGGTCCGGCGGCGTCTTCGAGTACTGCCCGAACATCAGGTCCCCGGCGGCCGAGAACTTCGACGACGTACGCGACGTGCTGACCGGCGCCCGCGAGCACGGGAACCGCCGGCTCACCCTGCGGCCCGGCGACCTGCAGCTCTTCCAGGGCCGCTACGCGCTGCACCGGGTGACCACGGTGGCCGGCGAGACGGCCCGCCACTCGGCGATCTTCGCGTACAGCCAGCGCCCCTGCGTGATCGGCAGCGTGGCGCGCACCCGGCAACTCTTCGGCCGGACGCAGCCGGCGCACGCCGCGTCCGAGACCCGCGTCCGAACCGACCAACTGCTGGACTAGGGAGGCCCGTGCATTTCGATGCGACCGGGAAAGTCAGCCTCGACCAGATCTACACCCAACCCGACCCGCGCCCGTACTTCAGCTCCCTGCGGGCACTGGACTACTGCATCCCGGAGGTGGCCAAGCCGCACTTCGCGAAGCTGATCCAGGAGTACCAGGCGACCCAGGGCGTCGCCGTCCCGACGGTGCTCGACATCGGCTGCTCGTACGGCGTCAACGCCGCGCTGCTGAAGTACGGCCTCACCATGAACGAGCTGTACCAGCACTACAGCGACCCGGCCGACCACGACCGGGACGCCCTGCTGGCCCGCGACCGCGAGCTGGCCTGCACCAGAGACCGCTTCCTCGACACCAGGTTCATCGGCTTCGACAGCTCCCAGCCCGCGCTGTCGTACGCCCGGTCGGCGGAGTTCATCGACGACGCCGTGCACGCTGACCTGGAGCGCGCTGACCCGACCGAGCGGCAACGCACGCAGCTGGCCGAGGCGGATCTGGTGATCTCGACCGGCTGCGTCGGGTATGTCACCCATAAGACCGTCGCCCGGGTGGCTACCGCGCACGGCGAGCGCCGGCCGTGGATGGCGCACTTCGTGCTCCGGATGTTCCCGTACGACCCGGTGGCCGAGCGGCTGACTGCTTTAGGGTACGAGACTGATCTCATGGAGGGCATGTTCAGGCAGCGACGGTTCGCCTCCGCCGAGGAACAGTCGCTGGTCCTGGACACGCTGGCCGCCGAAGGCGTGGACCCCGAAGGTCTGGAGTCAGAAGGTTGGCTGTACGCCCAGCTCTTCGTCTCCCGGCCACGGCGCGCCGGCGTACCTGCCAAAAAGGATGAGAAGTGAGCAGCAGCCAGGAACGGTCCCGCCGCACCTTCGACAATGAAGACCTGCTGCCCCGCGTGCCGCTGCCCACGCTGGCAGACAGCTGCGCCCGGTTCCTCCAGTGGTGCTCCCCGCTGCTCACCGAGCACGAGCTGGCGCAGACCGAGGCGGCAGTGGCGGCGTTCCTGCGAGAGGGCGGCCCGGCGCACACCCTGCAGGCGGCGTTGCAGCGGTACGACGCGGAAGCCGGCGTGCACAGCTGGCTGGACGCCTTCTGGCCGGCCCGCTACCTCGGCCGCCGGGACCGGATCGCGCTGAACGCGAACTTCTTCTTCCTGTTCAACGACGTGGCGCAGGAGCAGCTGCGGCGGGCCGCCGGGCTGATCACCGGCGCCGTCGCCTACAAGGCGGCGCTGGACGCCGAGACGATCCCGCCGATCATCCAACGTGGCCAGCCGCTGTCGATGGAGCAGCACAAGCGCCTGTTCTCCACCACCCGGATTCCCGGAACGGAGCAGGACACCGTACGCACGCCGTACAGCGCCGAGCAGCCCGGCCCGTCTGCCGCCCGCCACGTCGTGGTGTTCTTCCGCGGCAACATGTTCCGGCTCGACGTGCTCGGCCCCGATGGCGTGCCGCACACCCTGGCCGACCTGGAAGCGGGCCTACGCTCGATCGTCAAGGACGGCGCGCGCCCAGCCCCGCCGGATACCTCCGTGGGCCACCTGACCACGAAAGCGCGGGCGGAATGGGCGGCCAGCCGGCAACGGCTGGCCGCCCACCCCGGCAACGCCGCCGCGCTGGAAACCGTGGAGACGGCGCTGTTCTGCGTGTGCCTGGAGGACTTCGCGCCCGCCGACACCCTGCAGGCCTGCGACCAGTTGCTGCACGGCGACAGCGGCAACCGGTGGTTCGACAAGGCGGTGTCGCTGATCGTGTTCGCCGACGGCCGGTCGGGCGTCAACATCGAGCACTGCGAGCTGGACGGCACCACCATCCTCAGCTTCGTCGACGCCCTGCTCGGCGCGTCGTACGACGAGCACGAGGCCCGGTCCGGCGCCCGGTCGCAGGGCCTGCCCGCGATCGAGGCGGTCGAGTTCACCCTGGACGCCGACCAGCGGGCCGACGTGCGGGCGGCCGCCGACACCTTCGCCCGGTACGCCGCCGACACCGCGACCTCCACGGTGTCCTTCGACGACTTCGGCGCCGACCGGGCCAAGCAGCTCAAGCTGTCCCCGGACGCCTTCGTGCAGCTGGCGTACCAGTTGGCGCACAAGCGCAGCAGGGGCCTCACCGCCGCCACGTACGAGTCGATCGCCACCCGGCAGTACCGGCGCGGCCGTACCGAGGCGATGCGGGTGGTCACCGCCGAGGTGCTGGCTTTCGTCGCCGCGATGGACGACCCGGCGGCGGACCCGGCGCCCCGCCGGGCGGCGTTCCGGGCGGCCGCCGACAAGCACGTGGCTCGCGCCAAGGAATGTCAGGCGGGCGCAGCGCCGGAGCAGCACCTGTGGGAGCTGCAACTCATTGCGCAGCGGCGCGGCGCGGAACTCGGCGCCGTCGAGCCGCTGGCCCTGCACAACAGCCCGGGCTGGCTGATCATGCGCGAGGACTACCTCAGCACCAGCTCGGCCCCGTCTGCCAACATCCAGCACTTCGGGTTCGGCTCCACCAGCACCACCTGCATCGGCGTGGCGTACGTGCTGCTGCCGGGGCGGCTCAACATCTACCTGAGCACCCCCCCGCTCGGTGGCCGCCGAGATGCACAGCTTCGCCCAGCACCTTCAGGCCGCCGTACGCGAACTCCAGGACCTGCTCTCCGCCGAGCCCTGACCCGCCCCCAGAGTCGCCCGCCAGCGGCGCCCTACCCGCAGCGCGGAGGCTGGAACTCGTGCCCGGCCACCCTGCAAAGAGTCAGCGCGGGTCGCGCCCGATAAAGGCGAGCAACCGGTCCTGCAACGGCGCGTCCGCGGGCAGCGGCACCTCCGCTCCGAACACCTCGACACCAGGTCCGAACGCGCCGGGTGTTCTGAGCTTGTTCAAGAAATCCTCGTCCCACGTGGTGATGTACGCCCAGATCCGCTCGACATCGCCCGGATCCATGGCGTCGGGCTGCCCTGTGGCCCGGGCCAGATCCCACCCGTGCAGCACGATGTCGTCGCTGACGGATCTGTCGATGTGCTCCGCCACGGGCATCTTGCCGATGGGCGTCTGGTGTTCCACGCGAGCCAGTTCTGGGTCGTCGAGCACCGCCTGGACGTCGGCACGCGCCGGCACGAAGGCGGCCAGCGGATCGTCCGCCACCGACGTGGCTGGGGCCAGTCCGCGCCCGAGCGGGCGCAGCGTCACTCGGAGCATGTCAACGATGTGACCCACCACGTCCCTGGCGGTCCAATGCTCGCAAGGCGATTGATTTGGCCATTGGTCTGGTCGCATTGCGGTGATCTTGCGTTCGAACTCGTCCGCGCGCCGGCGGAAACGGTCGGCGATCTCGCTCATGGGATATCCCCCTTCAGCCTCTTGCCCGTACAGACAACCGCTGAGGCGCAAACTCATCGGCCGCCGTTGACACGCCGGACTCAAACTCGCGGACACGTCGGCGAACGAGGATCGCGCCGAAGCGTGACGGCTGTGCCTGCCT
>WHSM01000102.1 GCA_009380105.1 Micromonosporaceae bacterium | reverse complement strand
TCTGCCCGCCACGTGCACAGCGCCTGGATCACCGGCTCCTGGCTCTCCGGCAGCGCCCCGGAGGCGAGCAGATCCAGGAGCTGGTCGTCTCGTGCCATCGCTTCGAGATCGACCGGCTGGCGGCCGGCCGGGACCGGACTGGCGCCGCTCATGCCGGCACCTCGTCGAACACGTCAGCGGCGAGGACGCGCAGACGGTTGAGCGCGCGGTGCTGGGTGACCCGCACCGCGCCCGCCGACATCCCCAGAATCTGACCCACTTCCTCGGCCGACAGGCCCACCGCCACCCGCATCAGGACGATCTCACGGTGGGCGGGGGGCAACTTGTCCAGCACGGCGGAGAGGCGGCGAGCGGTGTCGCTGGCGAGCGCCTGGCGCTCCGGGTCGTCCGTCGGATCCGACTGCTCGGGCAGGATCTCGGTCGGGTCGGCGAGGTCACGCGAGGCTTTGCGATGCGCGTCGGTGACCTTGTGAGCCGCGATGCCGAACACGAACGCCGCGAACGGGCGGCCGACGTCCTGGAAGCGGGGGAGCGCGTCAAGCACAGCGATGCACACCTCCTGGGCGACGTCGTCCGCGGTCGTGTACGCGCCGCTGCGGGTCTGCCCCAGTCGTGCGCGGCAGTACCTGACGATCATTGGCCGAATCTGAGCCAACAGCTCAGGGACGACGCCGTCGTCGCCCGCCGCAGCGCGGGTGGCGAGCCTGGTGAGCTCTGCCTCCTGTGGTGTCATCGCGCGTCTGCACCCTCCCGTTACCGACGCTCGTTGCCCTGCCCTTGCGCGCTCCCAACGCGTACATTCCGCGCGCTCTCAGCGCGCACATCGGCAAACGGCTCGACGGTCTCACCCACCGTGGCCCGCGAGCCTTGTCAACGGGACACTAGTCGGTGGTCGTTGTTAATAGAAGGGACAACTTTCTCCAGTCCTCCTGTGCGGGGGGTCGAGCAGGGTCTCGAAGCGGGTGTCACAAAAGATGCGTACATCGCCAACAGGGTGCAAATGACCCAGGCGGCGGTCACGACGCTGCGGCTCAGTGCCGTGACCGCCGGTTCCCCGGTCCCACCATGACCCTGAGCAGGGCTGCGCGGAAGAAGGAGCAGCGACGGGGTCGCGTCGGCCTGGCTGACGTCAGGACACCAGGCCGGCGCGGAACGCGGACGCGACCGCGTGGGCCCGGTCGCGCGCGCCGAGCTTGCGGAACAGCCGGCGGGCGTGGGTCTTGACAGTGTCCTCCGAGACGAAGAGCTGCCGGCCGATCTCGGCGTTGCTGCGGCCTTCGCTCATGCCGCGCAGAACCTGCAGCTCCCGCTCGGTGAGCACCACCCGGTGGTTGGTCTCCCGCTGCGCCGCCGTCATCGGAGCTCCGTTCGGGCAGATCATCAGGATGCCCCGGGTCAGCGCGGTGACCAGGTCGTCGCCGTGCTCGCCGGTGCGGATCACCCCACGGGCGCCAGCGGCGACGGCTGCCGCCGCCACCCTGGGATCTTCCGCGCCGACGAGCACCACGGCCGCGTGAGGGCTGCGGCTGAGCAGGCGACGCGTGAAATGCACGCAGTCCGGGCGGGCCATCGCGGTGTCGACGAGGACCACGTCGGCCGGCCGTTCGGAAAGCCGGGCCAAGGCCTCTTCGCCGGACATCGCGGTCCGCAGCGCATTGGCGACACCGAGCCGGGCGGCGTACGCGGTGATCCGCTGTGCCGCTACCGCGGTTCGGACGCAGACAAGTACCGAGCGCACTGGTCCCTCCTTCTTCCTGGAGGTGAGACCCCGAAACTGCCTTACTATTACGCCGTTTTCGCGAACGTGTCGTACACCACACAACACATTCTGCTCACCTGTGACCTGCGTCGATGCCCGAAGCCACCGAATGCCATCGATATCGACTGGTCGGGTGGCGCTTCCCGCGACGGTTTGCGGCCGGGACCCGCTGGGTAGGCGCAGGGGTGATCAGCGAGCGCCAGCGAGCGCGGAGCCGAGCAATTGAACAATGGGCGCTTCGGTTTAAGGAGGGTTCGATGGCGGACACTCGCCGCCTGCCCGGTCCGATCGCCGACCTGTGGGACTGGCAGCTCCGCGGCGCCTGCCGCGGGGCGGACAGCGCCCAGTTCTTCCATCCGGACGGCGAGCGCGGCCCTGCCCGGGCGCGGAGGGAAGCGCGCGCGAAGTCCGTCTGCGATGGCTGCCCGGTGCGAGCGGAGTGCGCCGCCCACGCGTTGGCGGTGCGGGAGCCTTACGGGGTCTGGGGCGGCTTCTCCGAGGTCGAACGTGGCCAGATCGTGGCGTACGGCTGGGAAGACCTGGTCGACCGCCGGCACGGCCGGGCGGACATCCGGGGCCTGGAGGCGCGGCTGCGCCGGGCCGGCGACGCTCTCGCCCGCGCCAGCTGACCCACATGCGACTGGCCGGTCAGGTCTCGAAAGAGATCTGACCGGCCAGTGGTGTAGCGGCGCCGGCTAGAAGCCGGGGCCGTGCTGGTGGCCGTGCCCGTGGCCATGGCCGTCGTCGGCCTCCGGCTCTGTCGGCTTCTCGACCACCAGGGTCTCCGTGGTGAGCAGCAGGCCGGCGATGCTGGCCGCGTTCGCCACGGCGCTGCGGGTCACCTTGACCGGGTCGACGATGCCCGCGGCGACGAGGTCGGTGTAGTCGCCGGACGCCGCGTCGAGGCCGTGGCCGTAGCCCAGGTCGCGGACCTTGTTCACCACCACGTACCCGTCGAGGCCCGCGTTCTCCGCGATCCAGCGCAGCGGCTCGTCGAGCGCCTTGCGGATGATCGCGACGCCGGTCTCGAAGTCGCGGTCCCCGTCGCCGAGGCCCTTCTCCAGGGTGCTCGCGGCGTGGGTCAGCGCGGAGCCGCCACCCGCGATGATGCCCTCTTCCACCGCGGCCCGGGTCGCCGAGATGGCGTCCTCGATGCGGTGCTTCTTCTCCTTCATCTCGACCTCGGTCGCGGCGCCGACCTTGATGACGGCGACGCCGCCGGCGAGCTTGGCCAGCCGCTCCTGCAGCTTCTCGCGGTCCCAGTCGGAGTCGGACTGTTCGATCTCGGCGCGGATCCGGTCGGCCTGGGACTTCACGGCGTCAGCGCTGCCGGCGCCCTCGACGATCGTCGTGGCCTCCTTGGTGACCACGACGCGTCGGGCCCGGCCGAGCACCTCCAGCCCGACGGAGTCGAGCTTGAGCCCGACCTCCGGCGAGACCACCTGGCCGCCGGTGAGGATCGCGAGGTCCTCCAGCATCGCCTTGCGGCGGTCGCCGAACCCTGGCGCCTTCACCGCGCAGGACTTGAACGTCTTGCGCACCGAGTTCACGACCAGCGTGGACAGCGCCTGCCCGTCGACGTCCTCGGCGATCACCAGCAGCGGCTTGGAGCTCTGCAGCACCTTCTCCAGCAGCGGCACGAGGTCCTCGATCGCGCTCACCTTGGAGGTCGTGATCAGGATGTGCGGGTCGTCGAGCACGCACTCGCCGGCCTCGGCGTCGGTGACGAAGTAGGGCGAGATGTAGCCCTTGTCGAACTGCATGCCCTCGGTGATCTCCAGCTCGGTGGTGAGCGTGGAGCCCTCTTCGACGGTGATCACACCGTCCTCGCCGACCTGCTCCATCGCTTCGGCGATCAGGTCGCCGATCACGGAGTCCTGGGCGGAGATGGTGGCGACGTGGGCGATGTCCTGCTTGGTGGAGACCTGGGCGGCCTTGGCCAGCAGCGCGTCCGAGACGGCCGTCACCGCGGCGTCCATGCCTCGCTTGAGGCTGGTGGGGCTGGCTCCGGCCGCGACGTTGCGCAGGCCTTCCCTGACCATCGCCTGGGCGAGCACCGTGGCGGTGGTGGTGCCGTCGCCTGCGACGTCGTTGGTCTTGGTCGCCACCTCTTTGGCCAACTGGGCGCCGAGGTTGGCGCGCGGGTCGGAGAGCTCGATCTCCTTGGCGATCGTCACGCCGTCGTTGGTGATGACAGGCGCCCCGAACTTCTTGTCCAGCACCACATTGCGGCCGCGCGGGCCGAGCGTCACGCGCACCGCGTTGGCGAGCGCGTTCACGCCGTTTTCGAGCTCCGACCGAGCGTTGTCGGAGAAGCTCAGAATCTTCGGCATTTCCTTCCCTTCAGGGATTGAGTATGTGCCAACGACAGCCGCCCCGACGCGACGTGGTGTCGCACCGGGGCGGCTGGTCTCTTAGCTGGTTGTCACTTCTCCAGAACGGCCAGCACGTCGCGAGCCGACAGCACGAGATACTCCTCGCCGCCGTACTTCACCTCGGTGCCGCCGTACTTCGAGTAGAGAACGGTGTCGCCGACCTTGACGTCGATAGGAACCCGGTTGCCCTTGTCGTCAACGCGGCCGGGGCCCACAGCGAGGACGGTGCCCTCCTGCGGCTTCTCCTTGGCGGTGTCGGGAATGACAATCCCCGACGCCGTCGTGGTCTCGGCCTCGTTGGCCTGGACCAGGATCCGGTCCTCCAACGGCTTGATCGCAACCTTCGTCGCGGTGGTCACGGAAAGACCCTCCTGGGGTTGCTCGTCAGATGCTTCTTCCGCTGTCCTGCCTATCCTCCGTCGCGGGGATCGAATGGGCCGGTCAGCAGCTCATTTCTAGCACCCTCAGACCGAGAGTGCTAATCAGCAGATTATGCCTTGGGTTAGCACTCCGTCAAGGAGAGTGCCAGCCGCCACGCCGGGCGGGCGGCAGCAGCGGACGGCAGCCGGGCCGAAGCACTGCGGGCCGACCGGTGACGTGCTTCGATGGACGCAGCACACCGTGTGACAGCGAGGAGGTGGTCGATCATGCACGCAGCTGCCGGTGACCGGTTGCACGTTCACAGCCACGCCGTCGGGGTCAACGACCGGAACGGCGAAATCCTCGAGGTTCGGGGCCCGGAGGGCCAGCCGCCTTATCTGGTGCGGTTCGATGACGGGCACGAAGCTCTCGTCTACCCGGGGCCCGACTCCGTGGTGGAGTCCCCGTCGGAGAAGCAGTCGTGAGTTGAGCGACGCCGCGGAGGGGCTGGCCGCTCTTCGTACCGCTGAGGGAGAAGCGGCGCTCACCGCGGCGCGCGAGGCGGCCAACGGCGATCCGCTGGCAGCGGCGGCCGCGCTCCGGGCTCGCGGGCACCCCCCGCACGTCGCGGCGGCGGCGCTGACCCAGACGGACCTGCGCGCCCGGGCGGCGGGCAAGTTCGGCGACGACGCCGGTCGCATGTTCTTCACCCGGGACGGTCTGCAGCAGGCCACCCGAGGTGTCGTCGCCGCGCGCCGGGCCGCCCGGCTCGCCGCTTTTTCGGGGGTACGGCGGATAGCCGACCTCTGCTGCGGGATCGGCGCCGACGCGATCGCGTTCGCGCGGGCCGGCCTGACGGTGCACGCCGTGGACGCCGACCCGGTGACCGCTCAGGTCGCCGCGGCCAACGCCGAGCTGCTGGGGCTCGCGGACCGGATCGTCGTGGCGTGCGCGGACGCGGCGTCCGTGGAGCTGGCCGGGTTCGACGCGGTGTTCTGCGACCCGGCGCGGCGCTCGGGCGGCCGGCGGGTGTTCGATCCCGGGGCATACTCGCCGTCGTGGGACTTCCTGGCGGCGCTGCCGTCGCGGCTTCCGAGCACCGTGCTGAAGCTCGGTCCGGGCATCGACCACGCGCTCATCCCGTCGCTGGCGGAGGCGGAGTGGGTCTCGGTGAGCGGCGACGTGGTGGAAGCCGCGTTCTGGCACGGGCCGCTGGCCGAAGTGCCCCGGCGCGCCACGGTGATCCGCGGCGCCGACTCTGGCGCCGAGTTGACCGGCAGCGGCGACCGGCTGGGAGACGTGGGCCCGGTGCGGGACGTCCTCTACGACCCCGGCGGCGCGGTCGTGCGGGCGCACCTGGTCGCCGAGTTGGCCGACCGGCTCGACGCGACGCTGCTCGATCCGACCATCGCCTACCTGACCGGCGACACGGCGGTCACCACACCGTTCGCGCGTGCCTATCGGATCGAGGACGTGCTGCCGTTTTCGTTGAAGCGGCTGCGCGCGGCGTTGCGCGAGCGCGGAGTGGGGCGCGTGACGATCAAGAAGCGGGGCTCGGCGCTGGTCCCGGAGCAGCTGCGGCGGGAGCTGCGGCTGGACGGACCAGCCGAGGCCACGGTGGTCCTCACAAGGATCAGAAGCCGCCCGTACGCCCTACTGGTGTCCCCACTCTGACCGCCCGCTCCGCCGCCGCTTCTCCAAGATCGCGAAGACGGGGTCTCAGGACTTGCGGAGCAGGCCGATCGGGGTGCTCTGGTCGCAGTGGCCCATCGGGTTGTCGTCGAGCACGGCCAGGATGTCCTCGTCGGTCATGCCACCCGGGGAGACCGCCCTGATGTGGCCGCCGCGGTCGTTGATGTCGACCACGGCCACCGGCGCGCCGAGCTTGCCGGCGACCTCGTCGACGATCTCCTTCGCCTCGCGCGGCTTGAGCGCCGGGAGCAGCGTGTTCCAGTACGGCTCGTGCATGCCGTCCAGGTCGCGTGCCTCCCGGCCGGCGATGACGAAGAACCCGCCCCGGATCCCGAACGGCCGGGTCACCGCGGCCGCGGCGCAGGCGAGCAGCGTGCGGGTCCAGCCGATCCGGTTGATGACGAACTGCATGCGCTCGGGAATCTGCTGCGCCAGGTCGACGCCGATCGGCCGCACGTACTTGCTGGCGAACTTGGCGAATCTGCTGACCTTGATGGTCGAGGCGTCCACGGTGCGGCCGGTGCCGACCACGGCGAGCTTCTCGCAGATGAAGGCGGTGCCGCCCGCCTTCAGTTCGTCGCCGAGCCCGTTCTGGAGCACCTCGGCGAGATCGGTCGGCCCGGTGAACCATGGCGTCTTGACCATGATCCTCTGGAACTCCCCGCCGCCGCGGGTGACGGTCTCGTGCAGCGCGATCTCGTACTTGTCCGGCGCCTGTTCGACGGTCTGCTCGGCCATTGTTCGCCAATCCCTGAATCGATGCTCGAATGCGGCTCCTCGGCGGGGGCCCGTGGCACATCTACATTACGCGTGCGTCTCGGCGCTCGCTGCGCACCCTGGCGGCGCGCAGTGGCGCTCGGTGACCGGCTAGCGGTCGACCGGCGAGAAGTCCCAGAAGTGCGGCTCCCGCGAGACCAGGTGCCGCGGCGGGGCGCCGAGCGGCGGCGGGATCGTGCGCCACTTCGAGATCACCACGATGCGGTAGTCGGCCGAGCTGAACACTTCGCTGGAGATGTGCGCGGGATCGTGCTCGTACTTCGGCACCGCCGACTCGCACACCCAGGAGAGCAGGTCGGGGAAGCACTCGGGGTGCGCACGCGCCTCCCACATCCGCACGATCACGGCGCCAGCCTATTCGATGATCACGTCCAGTCCACGATCGCGGCCGCTCGGGCGCCAGGGCCGGTGTCGTGGGGTAGGCGCTCGCTTCGCGTCAGCTGGTCCGGTCATCCTCACAATGGTTCGCGGGCGCCGCCGCTGCGGCGCCCGCGAACTCGCAGGCAGCGCCTATTCGATCCAGGGCGCGATCGGATACCAGATCAGCTCGCGGCGGGCGAGGATTCGGACGTCCCAGTACAGCACGGTGAACACACCGGCGACGAGGAATCCGCTCGCCACCATGACCGAGAAGCGGCTGGGCTTTTCGGTGAGCCAGCTACCCAGCCGCGCGCCGGCGGTGTAGGCGAGGATCAGGAAGAGCACCGCCAGGATCACGATGTTGCCCAGCGACTGCAGGGCGAAAGCCCCCGCTCCGTAGAGCACGTTGCCGCTCTCGGCCGCGTCCCGGAACATGATCCGGAACAGCTCGAACGGGCGTCCGATGAGGAAGCCGCCGATGAGCCCGCCCAGGAACACCAGGGGCGCGTTGGGGAACCGCTTGGCGATGCCGGCCATGGGGTCTGGCGCCAGGCGCAGGGCGGCCAGCCCCAGGTAGATCATGATGACCCCGACCACGCCGAACAGCACCATGGCCTGGATCAGGCGCGGTGAGAAGCCGCTCCGGTTCATCGTCTCGTCGAACTGAGGCATGTTGGTGCCGACCAGCGCGACGATCACGCCGTAGGTGGCGGAGACCGCGATGATGCCGACGCTGAGCCAGCCGAGCGGCTTGAGCGTCTGGCCCAGCCTGGCCAGCCGGGACTGGGTCTTGCCGACGAGTGGCGCCACCGCGCTGAAAGCAGCGATGTTGCAGGCGGTGAAGGTGCCCGCGATGCCGGAGACGAACGCGAAGGCGACGCCGGCGAGGATGCCCGCGATCGGGGTCGCCTTGGCGTCGTGCCCGAGAGCGGTGTTGGCGACACTGTCGCCGATGGTCCGGTCGACGAACTCGGCGGACCAGATCACGGTGAGCAGGAATCCGCCCAGGCTGGCGAGGAGGATCACCAACCACCGCCGGTTCGGGGCATGGCCGTTGACGAACAGCGATGTCGCCGTTGGCTCGGCTCCTGTTGTCAGGAGGCTGGGTCGCTGTTCCCGGCGTGGTTTGTCTACTTGTGTCATGGGGCTCTCCCCAGGTGTGGTGGGCTGGCCTGCGAGTTTCGAGCAGCCACGTCGCGCCTACGTCGCACGGAACGTCGCTGCGACGTCACGCCAAGGTGAATCTGAGTACCGGGCGCCTGGGTGAGGTGCCCACTATCAGTGAGAGCCAGGGGTGTTCTGTGAGCTAGCACACGGTTTACCGGGATTCCTGCGCCGCTTCGGTGCGGGAAGGGTCCGCCGAGCTGCGTAAGAAGACGCCGCACGGACGTAAGGTTTTCGTAAGGAAATTCGTTGGTTCAGAGGCCAGCGTGGAGGCTCACGGTGGTGACCGGCAGCGCGGAGTCGGCCGGAATCTCCAACGTCGACGCCGACACTCCGGCCTCCACCAGATGCGCGCCCAGCGCCGCGACCATCGCGCCGTTGTCCGTGCAGAGCTTCGGGCGCGGCGCTCGCAGCCGTACGCCGGCCTTCGCGCAACGCTGCTCGGCCATGGACCGCAGGCGCGAGTTCGCCGCCACGCCGCCGCCGATCAGAAGCGTGTCGACACCGTGCTCTGAGCACGCGTCGAGCGCCTTGCGCACGAGCACGTCGCAGACAGCTTCCTGGAAGCTCGCCGCGACGTCGGCCACCGGCACCGGCTCCCCGGCCCGTTCCCGCGCCTCCACCCAGCGCGCCACCGCTGTCTTGAGGCCGGAGAACGAGAAGTCGAACCGGTGCCGCGCCAGATCCCGGGGACTGGTCAGCCCGCGCGGGAAGTTGATGGCGCCCGGGTCGCCGGCCCGGGCCTCACGGTCGATCGGGGGGCCGCCCGGGAACGGCAGGCCGAGCAGCCGCGCCACCTTGTCGAACGCCTCGCCCGCCGCGTCGTCGATCGTCGCCCCCAGCGGCCGCACCCCCCGCGCCAGGTCGTCGATGAGCAACAGCGACGAATGACCCCCGGAGACCAGCAGCGCGAGCGCCGGCTCCGGCAGCGGGCCGTGTTCCAGGCGGTCGACCGCCACGTGGGCGGCGAGGTGGTTGACGCCGTACAGAGGCTTGTCGGCGGCCAGCGCGTACGCCTTGGCGGCCGCGACGCCGACCAGGAGCGCCCCGGCGAGGCCGGGCCCGGCGGTCACCGCGATCGCGTCGATTTCCTTCAGGGCCACGCCCGCGGTGTCGAGAGCCCGCCGCACCGTCGGAGCCATCGCCTCCAGGTGCGCCCGGCTCGCCACCTCGGGCACCACCCCGCCGTACCGGGAGTGAGCGTCCACGCTGGAGGCGATCGCGTCGGCCAACAGTTCACTGCCGCGCACCACCCCGATGCCGGTCTCGTCGCACGAGGTCTCGATGCCGAGCACCAACGCCTGGTCGTTCACCTCTACGCATCGCTTCGGTCGGACGTGCGGTCTGAGCGCATCGGCGTGGCCGGCGACGCTCGCGCCATGGTCAACGCGTCCGTATTGCTCGGCTGGTAGTAGCCGCGCCGTACGCCCACCGGCCGGAATCCGTGGCGCCGGTAGAGCGCCTGCGCCTGCTCGTTGTCCACCGCCACCTCCAGGAAGACCTGGGTCGCGCCTTGGCGTTCCGCCTCCGCCAACAGGTCGGTCAGCAGCGCCTCGCCGACGCCCCGGCGCTGGCGGTCGCGGCGCACCGCGATGTTCTGGATCGAGGCCTGGTCCGGCCCGGCGGGCGCGAGCCCGGCGTACCCGACGATCCGCCCGCCTTCCCGCGCGATGCGGTAGTAGCCACCATGCGCGAGCTCGCTCCAGAACATCGCGGCCGACCACTGCTCGTCGCCGAACAGGTCAGCCTCGAGGTCAAGCAGCTCCGGGATGTGCCACCACCGCAGCTCCTCGATCGCCACGGGTCATTAGCCTACGGTGATCACCGCCGGCGAGCCGCTGCGGGTGGCACGAACAGGGGAGCAACCCGGCGGCGTACGACGGCAAAGTAGTGGATGTCGCGGTGAGCGGCCAGGGGGATCGGACTCACTCGGGGGTGAGGAGTTCGGGGCCGCAGACCGCGATGCGTAGATCGCCTCCCAGGCGCTGTGCCGGCCGGCGCCCGAGGCCTCGATCCGGGGGGACGAGGTCCGGGCGCCGGCCAGCGTGAAGCGCACCCCGTCGAGGGTGCGCAGCGTTCCCAGTCGCTCTTCCACGGGAGTCCTCCCTGCTGGGCGTCAGCGGAGGACGGGTTTGCGGGCGCCTGGCGTCGCGACGTCCGGGCGGCGCAGGTAGAGCGGCGTCAGCGGCTCGCTCGGCGCGTGGCTCAGGATGCGATCGCAAGCCGCGCGGACGAGGGTGGCGGCGTCCGGGAAGCGCGGCTCGTCGGCGACCGGAACGCCGAGCTGCTCGGCATAGCGGAGCGCTCCATCGCCGGCCGCCCGCGCCACGCCCAGCTGCGGCAGCTGCCTGGCCACCTCGGCCGGCTGGTCGACCGCAGGCTCGGTGACCGGCGCGCCGTCGTCGTACACCCGCCAATAGATCTCGCGCCGCCGGGCGTCAGTGGCGGCGAGGAGCCTGCCCGGCGCGGACGCCGCCGCCCCGATCCCGTCGAGGGAGCAGACGCCGTAGGTCGGCACGCCGAGCGCCTGGCCCAACGCGGTCGCGGTGACCAGGCCGACCCGCAGACCCGTGTACGGACCCGGCCCGACCCCGGCGACGATCGCGTCCAGATCGGCCGGCGCGATCCGCGCCTCGGTGAGGGCGGCCTGGATCGCTGGGGAGAGCAGCTCACCGTGCGCGCGAGGGTTGACGGTGATCCGGGCTGGCCCGAGCGTCACCCCCGATTCGGCGACCTCGGCCACGGCCGCTGTCACGGCGGGCGTGGCGGTGTCCACGACGAGAATGCGCACAGCAGAACCCTAAGACCTGGGCCGGTCGGGATGCCGATCGCCCCGACCGGCCAGCTACCCCTGTTGCCAGCTTGTCTCGCGTGCCCGCCGCAACCGGATCGCAGGCCCGGCCGACGTAGGTCGGCCGGGGGCCGCTCGCCGAGGTCGCGGATAACGCTCAGCGACTGCGCGGACTCGTCAGCTACCGGGCGAGGGTCGCGAGTCGGGCCGACCAGTCGTCGCCGTGTCCGATCAGCTCCACGGCGCGGGCCTCGCTCACCGGGCCCGGGTCGGCGGCCGAGCGGTCGATGCGCACCTCCAGCCAGGCGGCCGAGAGCTGCTCGACCAGGCCCTCGCCCCACTCGACCAGGGTCACTGACTCCTCCAGGTCGGCGTCCAGGTCCAGGTCGTCGACCTCCGCCAGGCTTCCCAGGCGGTACGCGTCCACGTGCACCAGCGGCAGCCGGCCGCCCCGCGCCGGGTCCGGGCGGTGCACGCGCGCGATCACGAAGGTCGGGCTGGTCACGGCGCCGGCGACTCGCAGGCCTTCGCCGACCCCCTGCGCGAACACCGTCTTGCC
>WHSM01000294.1 GCA_009380105.1 Micromonosporaceae bacterium | reverse complement strand
GTACACCGTCGCGATGCTGCAGGACATCACCGAGCGGAAGCGGCTGCACGAGCGGCTGCGGCACCAGGCCCTGCACGACCCGTTGACCCAGCTTCCGAACCGGATGCTGTTCTTCGACCGCCTGTACGAGGAGTTCGACCGGGCCCGGCCGGGCGACCGGATCGGGATCTGCTACCTGGACCTGGACGGGTTCAAGACCGTCAACGACAGCCTCGGCCACGACATCGGCGACGAACTGTTGGTACGCGTCGCGAGCCGCCTGCACCAGCGACTCGCGCCGGTGGGGCACGTGCTCGCGCGGATGGGCGGTGACGAGTTCGTGATCCTGGTGCATGGTTGCCGCGGGCCGGCGGACGCCATCGCGGTCGCGGAGGCCGTGATGCAGGTGGTGCGGTCCCCGGTGGACATCGCCGGCCACCAGCTACGGGTGACGGCCAGCGTCGGCGTGGTGGAGCACGAGATGGGCAGCATGGATCCCGCCGAGCTGATGAAGGCGGTGGACACCACGCTGTACTGGGCCAAGTCGAGCGGCAAGAACCAGTGGGCGCTCTTCGACCCGGAGCGCAGCGCTCGGGAGATCACCCGGCACATGCTCGCCGCGACCATGCCGGAGGCGCTGGCCCAGGGCGACTTCGTGATCGAGTATCAGCCGATCGTCGAGCTGGCGACGGGCCGACCGTTGGGCGCCGAGGCGCTGCTGCGCTGGGATCATCCGCGCTTCGGCCGGATCGGCCCGGACCAGTTCGTAGATCTCGCGGAGGAGACAGGGCTGATCGACCAGCTCGGCCGCTGGGTGTTGGTCCGGGCCTGCGAGCAGGCCGCCGCGTGGCACCGGGCCCACCCGGGCCTCGCGCCGCTGGTGAGCGTGAACGTGGCGACCCGGCAGGTGCGGGACCTGCGGCTGGTCGACGAGGTGCGTGGCGCTCTGGCGGCCACGGGCCTGCCGGCGCGCCAGCTGCAACTGGAGTTGACGGAGAACACCGCGCTCAACATCAGCGAAGCCGGCCTGGCGGAGAATCTGCGGGCGCTCGCGTCGACCGGGGTCCGCCTGGCCATCGACGACTTCGGCACCGGCCACTCGAACCTGGCGTTCCTGCGGCACATGCCGGTGGACACGGTGAAGATCGCCGGTTTGTTCATCGAAGGGCTGCACCCGTCCCGACCGGCCGAGCCTGTGGACGTGGACCTGGTGGACACCATGCTGGGTCTGGCCACCCGGCTGGGGCTGGACGTGATCGCGGAGGGCATCGAGACGGAGGAGCAGCTCGCACAGCTCCGGGCGATGGGCTGCCCGTCCGGTCAGGGGTTCCTCTTCGCCCGTCCCGGGCCCGCCGCCGACTTCGAGCGCATGCTCGCGAGCGCGGACACCCGCGACCAGGCCGCGGAACGCCACGCCGCCGACGTGCCGGCTCAGGCGACCCGCAGCGCCCAGGGCTCCAAGCGCCGGTAGCCGCGCACCGACACCCGGCGCAGCTTGCGCAGCGCGTACCGGGACTGGTCGGCCAGCGCGGAGGCCAGCTCGCGGTCGACGAGCACGGTGCCCGGGCGCGCCAGCGAGGTCAGCCTGGCGGCGACGTTGACGACGGGCCCGTACACGTCCCCGAGCCGGTGCAGCACCGGCCCGTACGCCAGCCCGGTCCGCAGCTCCGGCAGGTCCGCGGCGGCGTGGATCCGCTCGACGAGCCCGAGCGCGATGTCGGCGCCGGCGTGGGGGGTGTCCGCCACGAACATCACCTCGTCGCCCAGCGTCTTGATCACCCGGCCGCGGCCCTCGGCGATCACCGCCGACGCGGTCCCCTCGAAGCGCTCCAGCAACTCGGCCAGCCCGGCGTCGTCGATGTCGCGGCTGAGCTTGGTGAAGCTGACGATGTCCGCGAAGCCGACCACGACGGTGGCGGACGCGCCGCTGTCGGGCGGCAGCGCGAGGATCCGCCCGGCCGCGGCCACCAGGTGCCGCCGCCACACGTGGGACTGGAGCCGCTCCATGATCGGCAGCAGCGCCTCGGCCGCCGAGACCATTCCGGGCTGCGCCTTCAGCGGCATGTCGGGCTCGGCGACCACGTCACGCACCACCGCGGTCTGCCATTCGGCGAGCCGGGCCAGCGTCTGGCCGAGCGAGCGCGACAGCGCCACCTCGGCGCTCTCGTCGACCACGCCGAGCCGGACCAGGTTGGCGATGGTCTGCAGCGCCGCCACGTCATTGTCGGTGAAGACCACCTCGTCGTCGGGCACGCTGGCGAACCCGAGCGCGCGCCACAGCCGCTCCGCCCGCTCGATCGGCACCCCGGCCCGCTCGGCCACGTCGAGGCGGGTGTGGCGGCGCTCGCCCATCAGGGTGCGTTCCAACTGTTCGAGCAGGCCCGACTGCTCGTCCGGGGCCGCCTCGGGATCGACGCGCTCGCCGTTGCTCGATCCGCGGCTCATCGGCCCGCCGTTCACCGATCCGCGCCGGTAGCCTGTCCCCCGCGCTCCGCGACGGCCGAGTCCACGGCTTCCCTGAACGCGGGGATCCGCCCGTACAGGTCGTCGAACTCCCGCTGGGTGAAGTGCAGCAGCGTCAGCGGCTCAAGCGCGAAGACAGTGGCGGTGCGCAGCCGGTTGTCGCGCAGCCCGACCTCGCCGACGAGGTCGCCGGGGCCCAGCTCGGCGACCCGCTCGCCCTGCACCATCACGGCTGCGGAGCCGGCCAGCAGCAGGTACGCGGTGTCGGCTGGCGTCTGCTCGCCGATGAAGGCCCAGCCTTTCGGCACGGTCACTTCACGCCCGGTCTCGCAGACCTCCTGCATCCCGCGCTCGGAGAGGTCGCAGAACCTGGGCAGGTGTTTCAGCGGCTTCGGCCATTGCAGAAATCCCATCGAGCCCCCTGGAGAGGTCAACCCCCGACCACTGGCGAGGTCTACCCCCGATCACGCGCCACGTGACGCCGGCGCGTCTGGCTGCCGACGATACGCCGTAATTCGACACCGTGTCAGGCATACGGCGCGCCGTGATTCCGCCGCTCGTCGAGCCACTCCAGAATGTCGCTCAGCACCACATCGCGCTCCGGCTCATTGAGCACTTCGTGATAAAGACCGTCGTACAACTTCACGGTGAGATCCGGCGAGCCGGCCCGCTCGGCGATCAGCGTGGTCGCCGCGCGAGGCACCAGGCGGTCCGCCGTGCCGTGCAGCAGCAACAGCGGCAACCGCAGCGATCTGACCCGCTCCGGCGCCGCCTCGGCGGCGGCGACCATCTCGGCCCCGGTGCGGGCGCGGATCTTGCCGCGGTAGTTGAGCGGATCGGTCTCGTAGTCGCGCACCACCGCCGGATCCCGGCTGACCAGGTTCGCGTCCAACGCCATGACGCCCAGGCGCGGGGCCACGACGGAGAGCACCCGGCCGGCCGCGCGCATCGCCCGGCTGGCGGCGCTCAGATCGACGGCCGGCGCCGACAGGATCGCGCCGCGCAGCGACGCCGGGGAGCCGGTGACGTACTGCAGCGCGATCAGGCCGCCCATGCTGTGGCCGAGCACGAACACCGGCGCGCCCGCGTGGCGGTCGGCTGCGAACCGCGTCAGGGCGTGCACCCCGGACACCACCTCGGCCATCCGCCCGATGTTGCCGCGCACCCCGCCGCTGCGCCCGTGGCCGGCGTGGTCCCCCGCGTACGCGGGGTAGCCGTCGCCCGCGAGCCGCTCGCCGACGTGGGCGTACCGGCCGCTGTGCTCGTGCAGCCCGTGCACGAGCACCACGACGCCCTTGACGTCGGCCCCATCGGCCGGCAGCCAGCCCTGCCAGTACAGATCGCCCGATCCGCCACTCAGAGAACCCTCGACATGCTGGGCCAACGGATACCCCCTGGGATGTCGGCGGCGCTGGTGCGCTGAAGCGTACTGGCGACAACCAGCGAGCGGCAGACGCGGCTGGCAGCGGCTCGAGGGCGCCCGGCCGGAGGGGCGACTGCTTCCCGCGAAGAGCATGGCCAACGTGCCGGTGCGGGTGCCGCTCACCTCCGTCGACCAGGTGGACGACGAGGTGCGGGCGCTCCTGCAACGGGCGCACGACGAAAACGCCTAGTCAGGGCTTCGGGAGCTCGAAGAGGTTCATGAACGCCGTGGCGAAGCCGATGGAGCCCTTCACTTTGATCTTTCCCCGGAGGAAGAGGAACGTCGGTGAGGCGTTGCCCGTGGCCAGCCGCAGCAGATCGGCCGGGCCGACGGTGATCTGCGTCTTCACGTCGTCCGGGACGTCGCGTGTGATCGCGCACCGGCGGTCCTCGATGACTGCCACGTAGTGGTCGTGCCCGTCGGCGCGCTCAGCGCCGGTGACCCGGAACTCCATCACGTGCCGGCCCGCCCGCGCCCGCTCCGGGATGAAGTGCTCGGTCATCCGCCGGAACAGCTCGTCGAGCACTCTGCCGCGCAGCGCCGGGTCGCGCGCCGCGTCCTCGATCTGGTCGCCGGAGGCGCGGGAGATGACCCGGGCGAAGGTGCGCGCGTCCATCCTCGACAGATCCACATCCGCGCCCGCGTCGGCGAGAGCGCCCAGCGCCGTCAGCAGGTCCACGAACTCCGCCCGGCTCAGCCGCTTCGGATCGATCCGGCGTCCCACCACGTCGATGTCCAGTGTCGCGAGCGCCGGGTCGTCCGGCCGCAGGTCCTTGAGCACAGCCACCAGCTCGCCGGGGCTGAGCCGGGAGATCGACTCCTCGCTGAGGTCAACGCCGCCCATCGTCACCACCCCCGCCGATCATGACACAAAGCGGCACAAAACGCACGGCTCGCAACCAGTTTGATCACTCGTTGGACGCGCTGCGGGCGCCACAGACCCCGGAGTCGCGGCAGACCGCCCGACGAGTGATCAACTAGCGCGCGGGGCGGGCAGGACGGGCCGGATGGGCCGGGTGGGCGGGACGGGCCGGATCGACGGGGGCGGGGGCGGCCGTCGTGTAGCGACGAACTCCGTCGTGGGTCTCTCTCCGCAGGTTTCCACGGGCGGCGAGGAGCTCCAGATGCGCCATCGTCTCGGTGACGGCCAGGAACTGGTTGAAGACGTCCAGGTCGGCGAAGCGCCGCCGGCGCCGGGTCCAGGGCAGCTCCTCTGCCGCCCGGTACGCCGTGTCCCGCCCGGACTCGACCACCGCCCCGCACTGCGCCAGCCGCTCGTCGTGGTGGGCCGCCAGTTGGTCCACGCGAGCGTGCGTGCTGTCGGCGACGGGCCCGTGGGCGGGGAGCAGTCGCAGGTCCGGCATCGCCCGCACCCGCGCCAGGGAGTCCAGGAAGTCACCGAGCGGCTGCGCAGCCGGGACCATCTCTAACCCGATCGACGGGGTGATGTGCGGCAGCACGTGGTCCCCGGCGAACAGCAGCCCGTTGGGCAGGTCGGTGAAGACCACGTGCCCCTGGGTGTGGCCGGGCGTCGGCACGGCCTGGATCTCGCGGCCGGGCACCGCGAGCATGCTGTCCTCGGTGAGCCACTCGTCCGGCGGCTCCCAGTGGGACAGATCGGGAATGTCGGAGCTGCCCAGCTGTTCCAGCCAGGCGACCAGCGGCTCAGCGCCGGCTTTGCGCAGCAGCGGGAGCTGCGGGTTCTCGCCGGTGCGCACCGCCTCGGAGATCGCCTCCAGAGCCGGCTTCTCGCCGATGCCCAGGCTGACCTTGGAGCCGAACTCGCGCCGGATCGCGACCGCCTGAGTGTAGTGGTCGCGGTGCACGTGGGTGACCAGGAACCGGCCGATGTCACTGACCGTGCGGCCGATGGAGCGCAGTGCGGACTCCAAGCGCTGGCGGGACTCGTCCAACGCCCAGCCGCC
>WHSM01000547.1 GCA_009380105.1 Micromonosporaceae bacterium | reverse complement strand
GGCGCACGAGGGCGCCGATCACGCCGAGCCTTCGTTGGGCGCCTGGGCGGCAACCAAGCATCGGGGCCGCTATCTGGCCCTCGCCGGCGCCGGGGAGGCGCCGGAGGTCCGTGTGCTCGCGGTGGGGACGGCTGGCGAGGTCTCGCTCGGCCGCTCGGCCGGCGTGGCGCTGCCCGCCACGTTCACCGCTCTCGCGCTGCACTCGGTCGGTGATCGTCTGTTGGTCGCGGGCGCCGAGCCAGCGGGCGACAGCTCCCGTGCGGCCGTGTATGACGTGACCGAGTCGGCGGCTGCCGCACTGCCGTTGGACGCGGGTCTGGCGTTCAGCGTGGCGACCGCTGTCGCCGCCACCTCGCCACGGCGCCTCGCGGTCCTGATCGCCGGCGCGGCGGACGCGGAGCAGCTGTACAACGACATCACCCTGGTGGCGACCAGCGACAACGCAGGTGTGAGCTGGGCGGTCGACACCCTCGCCAAGGATCTCGGAGAGGGCTACCACGGCCACCTGACCGCTGTCGGTCAACGACTGTTCGCGATCACGGTCGACGGCGCTGGCCAGCGCCAGGGCCACGAGGGCACGGCGGCCGGTGGTTGGCGGTCGGCGTCGGCCGATGCCGCCACGGGGCCGGCGCTCGCGATGACGTCCAAGGGCGGCGTGATCGATCTGCTCTCCCACTCGGACGGCGCCGTCCGGCGCTCCCGGCGCCACGTCGACGGATCCGGTTGGGAGGACGCGGGGACGGTCGAGATCGGCCAGCCGGTGCTGGCGGTCCTGCCAGTCAGCGGCGCGCCCGGAGAACTCATCGCCATCGGCGAGTCCAGCGCCCAGCTCGTCGGTGAAAGGTGAGAGGAGAAGACCATGGGACATTGCAGCGGATACAGCGCCGTCAGCCGCAACTACGTCGGCCTCTACGAATACGAGCTACGTCACCGCACCAGCTACAACAGCGATGGCACCGGAATTCACGGTGGGCGTCATTCCGAGCACTTCAATTCGACGTTTCTCGGCAGCTGTGACAACTGGATCAAGAACCTCAACTTCTTCTCCAGCAATTACGGCGGCAGGAACGTGGCATGGGTCGGCGATGTCGGCGTCGGAGTCTGCAAGCCCGGCATGCACGGCCAGGCACGCGCGTTCGACCTGACCCAGCTCCGGTTCACCAACGGCAGCTTCATCGACATGAACTACTCCTGGCGGTCGTCGCGAACCCTCGCGCACAAACGCGGGTACGTGGCCGTGGCGGCGCAGTGCCGCCGCTACGCCGGCACGGTGCTGACCGCCTGGTACAACTCCGCCCACCAGAACCACATCCACTTCGACAACGGCACCGCGGTGACGTACATCCGCACTGGGGTGAAGACCGACACCACCCTGGTGCAGGCCTCGTGCAACTTCCTCAACGGCGAGAGCCTCGCGGTGGACGGCATCTGGGGCAGCCTGACCGAGGCTGCCTACCAACGGCTGCTCGGCAGGTTCAACATGCGGTGCACCAACCCGAAGGGCAACAGGAGCGACGCGGTCGTCTTCCTGTCGTACATCGTGCGTCATGGCCTCGCCAACAGGGCCGCTGGCACCTATCGGCACAACTGCTGACCCCTTGGGCGAGCCGGCCTCCTACCCCCAGGGAGGTCGCTTCGGCGGCCCCCGTCGGTGGCGCTCCACCGGCGGGGGCCGTTGCTGTCCCCTGAGAACCGGGGCAACCCGCCGGTACGGTGGCCCCGTCTCCTGTGTGAAGCGATGGAAGGCGACATTCGTGAACCGGTCGGAGGAGGCGGCGTACCGGGAGTTTGCCGAAACGGCGTCACTGGAACACCGGCCGGCGGTTGCCGTCGTGGTGAGAGCAGGATCCTCGGCGTCCGCCGGACATGCTGACCATGCCGTCCTTGCACTGGATCATGTAACCCTTGCCGTTCCAGAAGTAGTCGATGCAGCGGCAGTAGCTGCACACGCCGGCCTTCGGCTTGTAGATGTAGCTGCCGCCACAGAAGCCGTAGCCGTACGGGTTCTGCGGCGCGCCGCACAGATTCACCGGCTTCGCCGTGGTGCGTTTCGGCTTGGCCGTCGTGGTCTTCGGCTTCGTAGGAGGCTTGCTCGGCGGGCTCTTGGTCGCTGGCGGGGTGGGCGACTCCGATGTCGGAGTCGGAGAAGGGCTAGGCGAGAGCGTCGGGCTCTCGATCACCGAAGTGGACCGGTCGGCCGCAGGTGACGGGCTGCTGGCCAGCCCAGAAGTGTCCGACGTGTCCGGCGCGAACAGTCCGATGCCCACGCACAGCAGGACGACGAGCGTCACCGCGGCGGCTCCGATGAAGACGGGGATGGGGGAGGCGCTGAATGGGGCCTGGTCGGGTGTAGTGAGCGCTGGCGGGCCCGGTCGCAG
>WHSM01000527.1 GCA_009380105.1 Micromonosporaceae bacterium | reverse complement strand
GGAGATGGTGACCAAGGGCGGGCTGTTCCACGGCGTGCAGCTGTGGGTGAATCTTCCCGCCGCGCAGAAATGGGTCGAGCCCCGCTACCAGGACATCGAGGCGCGCGACGTGAAGCTGCTCACCAGCGACGACGGCGGCGCCCTGGTGCGGGTGATCGCTGGAGAGTTGGCCGGCCACCAGGGGCCCGGCGTCACCCACACGCCAATCACCTACCTGCACGCGACCGTCTCGCCAGGGGCGCGGCTTCGCCTGCCGTGGTCAGCGGATTTCAATGCTCTTGCGTACGTGCTGAGCGGACGCGGCTACATCGGGACCGAGAAGCGCCCGCTCGACGAGGGCCAGCTCGCCGTCTTCGGACCGGGCGACGCCCTCACCGTCACGGCCGCGGACTCGCAGCCCGCGGCAAGCGGCAACGGTTGGGAGATCCTGGTGCTCGGCGGTCTGCCGATCCGGGAGCAGGTCGCCCGGTACGGCCCGTTCGTGATGAACACCAAGACCGAGATCATCCAGGCGCTGGAGGACTTCCAGGCCGGCCGGCTCGGCACGATCCCCGCCGAGCGGGCGCCGCACCACACGGACGCCGACGAGTCCCTCTGACCCGCGGCGGGGCCGGTCAGCGGCGCCAGACCTCCGCTGTTGCCAGGCACGCCGTTGAGATCGGGCCCTCCGGCGCCTCGTCCAGGCGCACCTCGCCCGGGAGATGGGCGCCGCCGGCCATCACGTACCCGTCGCGCATCGGCGTCAGCACCAGGCTGAGGCCGTGCGGCACGCCGTCGAGCTCGACGGCCTCGGCAGCCACGACCCGCCGGTCGAGCGCGCCGGACATCTCCACCGTCACGTCGCGGGCGCTCGCCAGCAGGCCGAACTCCGGATCCAGCGAGATCGCCACCTCTGTGCGTTCGACCGCCGGATCCGGCCACGGCAGGCCAGCCACCTCCGGGAAGTGCCGGGTGAAGTCCTGGGACAGCCAGCGCCCGAGTTCCCGGCTCGGGCACAGCACCCTCACCTGGTTCGCGTGCCAGAGCACGACCGCCGCGCCCTTGCCGCGCTCGGACCAGTCCACGATCCACACGGACGCGAAGGCCGTCATCTCGTCGCCGTCGTACAGCCGGATCGCCGGGTTGGCTCCCACCAGGATCACGTTCTGGGGCTGGGCCGCCATGCCATGTCTCCTTATCCCGCGCGATCGCCTGGCGCCTGTGCCGCCTCTACCCCGATCGCCGCCTGTCAACCCTTCGGATCCGTCCTGTCTCGTCTGTCACGGTGTCCTTGGCGAACGCTGAAGGCTGAGCAAGGATCGGGTGAACGGGGCAATTGGTTCCGGGTGCGGAGACAGAGAGGCGCGTTATGACGACCATTGAGCAGGCTCGGCCCGATTCCGGCGCCGAGACGGAGACTCGTGCCAGGGTCGACTTCTACTTCGACCCGGTCTGCCCGTACGCGTGGATCACGTCGCGGTGGATCCTCGAGGTGGAGCAGCACCGGCCTCTCGACCTGCGGTTCCGGGTGATGAGCCTGTCGGTGCTCAACGAGGGCCGCGAGTTGCCGGAGGACTACCGGCGGCTCCTGGACAACGCCTGGGGGCCGGTGCGGGTCGCCACGGCCGCTGCCCAGAAGCACGGCGAGGAGGTGCTGCGCGAGCTCTACACGGCGCTCGGAACCCGGATCCACAACCAGGGCAACCAGGATCTTCCGGCTGTGATCGCCGAGGCGCTCGCCGAGCTCGACCTGGACCCGAGGCTCGCCGAGGCGGCCGGCAGCGACGAGTACGACGACGCGCTGCGCGCCAGCCACAACGAGGGCATGGAGCCGGTGGGCCTGGACGTCGGCACCCCGACCATCCACGTGGACGGCGTGGCGTTCTTCGGCCCGGTGCTCACGTCGATCCCGCGTGGTGAGGAGGCGGTGCGCCTGTTCGACGGGGCTCGGATGCTCGCGGCGTACCCCCACTTCTTTGAATTGAAGCGCACCCGCGACCAGGACCTGAACTTCGACTGACACCCGCCACGCACCCCGCGGCCGGGGGCGCCGGAAATAGCGACCTTTCGGGGCTCGGGCGGAGACGCTCGCGAGACGGCGTCGCGACGGAGTGTCTCGTAACGGCAATCAAATGACAGCGTTGTCTGATTTTGCTTGACTGCTAATTGACGGACAAATACGTTACGGCCTCGGGAGGCTCCACCATCGGCACGTGAATCGCGAACGGAGGTGGCCGCTGTGGCCAGCCTGAACGGACCCCGTAGCGGACTATCGGAAACCAACCGCGCGACCGACGTTTCCCGGCGTGACCTGCTCAGATGGAGCGCCGCGCTCGGCGTCGCGGCTCCGCTGGCGCCGGCGCTCGCCGCGTGCGGCGGCGTGTCCACCACCGGTGGCGGCGGCGAGGGCAAGCTCACGTTCGCCTCTTCGCAGTTCGTGCCGGTGGAGGAGGCGGACCGGTTCCGCAAGATCCTCAAGAAGGCGCACAAAGGCAAGGTCAGCTTCATCGGGAGCGAAGGACCGGCGCTGACCGCCCAGGTGAAGTCGCAGGTCGGCGCGAAGAAGGTCAAGATCAACCTGCTGGGAGGG
>WHSM01000212.1 GCA_009380105.1 Micromonosporaceae bacterium | reverse complement strand
GGCGGCGCCGCCAACTCCAAGGCGAGCAACCCGAGGAACATCGGCGACGGCACGCCTGCCATCGCTATGGAGAGCAGCCTGGCGAGGCCGCCGAGGAACACCAGCGCGGCCACCGCCCGCAGCGGGCCCGCCGCGCGTTCCACGCGGGGGACGGTCCAGAGCAACGTCAGGCCCGCGCCGAGCCAGAACACCGCGAAGAAGCGGTAGTTGCTGTCGACGTCCACGGGCACCGGCTCACCCTGCGAGACCAGCGCTCCGCCGATCGCGATCTCCGCGATGCCTGTGCCGACCGCGATCAGGCCGAAGGCGACGAGCAATCCCTGCAGCGCCCGCCGGGAGCCGGTGCCGGCCCCGCCAGCAGGGTCACCGGTCGTGTCGCCATCGACGGTCGTGTCGCCACCAACCGGGGGTTCGTCGTCAGCGGGCACGTCGCGCTAGCCGCTCCGGGTCGAGGATGATCACACTCTTGCCGTCCAGCCGCAGCCAACCGCGGGACGCGAAGTCGGCCAGCGCCTTGTTGACGGTCTCCCGGGAGGCGCCGACCAGTTGCGCCAACTCCTCCTGGGTCAGGTCGTGGGTCACCCGTAGCACGCCGCCGTCGCGGGTTCCGAACCGGCTCGCCATCTGCAACAGGCTCTTGGCGACTCGCCCCGGCACGTCGGTGAAGATCAGGTCGGCGAGGGCGTCGTTGGTGCGCCGCAGTCGCCGCGCCAGCACCCGCAGAAGCTGCTCGGCGATCTCGGGACGATTGGTGATCCACGGCCGCAGCGCCGACTTGCGCAGCCGCGCCACCCGCGAGTCGGTGACCGCGGTGGTGGTCGCCGTGCGAGGGCCCGGGTCGAACAGCGACAGCTCTCCGACCATGTCGCTCGGCCCCATCACGGCGATCAGGTTCTGGCGGCCGTCAGCGGCCCGGCGGCCCACCTTGATCTTTCCGGACATGACGATGTAGAGGCTGTCACCCGGCTCACCCTCGGTGAACACCACGTCCCCTTTGCGGACCTCGGTGTACTCGAGCTCCTTCGCCAAGGCCTCCGCAGCCTCGGGATCCACCCCTTGGAATAGCCCACACCGAGCGAGAACTTCATCCATCCTGCACCTCCACCGGCGGCTGACCGCGTGATCGAGTCTAAGCGCAACTGCCTGAAACGTACGCAACGTGTCCCGATAACACGTCGGCAACGCAACGTGTCGCGTCTGTTCCGGGCCGCGAATCAGGCCGGGCAACGCTGCGACAACCTTGCCCGTTACCCGGTTGTCGACCGACCTCCGCCCGGTGGCGGGGCGGCTCTAGAGTCGGCGTTGTGAACTCGCTCGGCGACCTGCGGATCATCGGCCAGCTCAGACAGGACCCGGTGGCCCGGCAGCTCGCTGCCCACGATCCGGACGGAAAGCCCGTGCTGCTCACCGTCGGCGTGTCGCCGCTCCACGAGGACGAGGCGGCGGCGTACCAGGCGTGGGCGGAGCGGCTTTCAGCCTGCTCGCGCCATCCGCACGTCGCGGAGGTGTTCGCTCACGGCGTGGTGGACGGCTGCGCCCATCTGGCGGTACGCACCGGCGAGCGGCGCACCCTCGCGGAGTTGCTCGCGGCGCGCGGCCCGATGCCGGCGGAGCACGTCCGCGCGCTCGGGATCGCGCTGGCCGACGCGCTGGCCGCGGCGCACGAGGCCGGGCTGTTCCATCTGGCCGTACGCCCGGAACTGGTCTTCGTCGACGACGAGGAGGGTCCGGTCCTGGTCGGGTTCGACGCGGCCGCGCCAGGTCTGGTGCGGCCGATGGCGACCGGGCGGCTCGCGGCCCCGGAGTACCGGGCGCCGCGCGGGATGCTCGACGGCAGAGGTCCGGTGGTGGGCGCTGCCGTGGACGTGTACGCGCTCGCGGCGATGCTGTACGAGGCGCTCGGCGGGGCGCTGCCGTGGGCGGCGGCCTCTGGTGCGCCGGCGGCCGATGATGCGGCGGCCCGATCGGCGCCGCTGCCCGATCTGCCGGAGGCGCCGCCGACGCTGGTGGCGACGCTGCGGCGCGCCGTCGCTGTCCATCCCGCGCAGCGACTGACCGCGGCCGGGCTGCGGGACGAGCTGCTGTCGGCGACCCGCCAGGCGCGTCGCATCGCGCCCGACGACGAGCCGCACCTGCCGGACGCCGCCCTCGGCGTGGCGGCGGGCCTGTCGATGCTCGGCGCCTCGGCCGCGCCTCCGGCCGCCGAGCCCGCGCCCCCCCAGCCGAGCGACCTGTCGGCTGCCGACGTGGAGCGCCTGCGGGGCCCGGCCCAGGTCGCTGGTCCCGACGAGACCCTCAGGCCCCTGGTGGGCATGTGGCGCATCGCCGCTGAAACGGGCGACCAGGAGCTGCTGGTGGTGCGGCCGGACGGCTCGGTCACCTGGACCGGCAGCGACGACGAGGGACCGTTCGTGGCCTCCGGCGAGGCGCTGCCGATCGGCGGCCGCTCGTACCGGCTGCTGTTGAACGAGCCCGCGGGAGCGGCTGGTTTCTACGTCGACCTGATGATCGAGGGCGGTGGACTGTCGTTCGTGATGCCTGAAGGGCCCGCCGGCGGCATGGTGGACGTCCCCGCCTCGACGGAGTGAGAGGTCGCGGACGTAACCGCGATGTCAGCCCCGCGACGTAGGCTTCCTCGGGTGAAGCACACCGCCGAGACGCCGCTCGCGCTCACCCGCCGCGCCCGCCGTATGCACCGGGTCCTCACCGAGACCCACCTCGACGCCCACTGCGAGCTCGACCACACCGACGCGCTGGAGCTGGCGGTCGCGACGATCCTGTCCGCCCAGTGCACCGACCAGCGGGTCAACGAGGTCACTCCGAAGCTGTTCGCGCGCTACCCCACCGCCGCTGACTACGCCGCCGCGGACCGCGCCGAGCTGGAAGAGATGATCAAGCCGACCGGCTTCTTCCGCAACAAGACCAGTTCGTTGATCAAGTTGGGTCAGGCGCTGGTCGAGCGGCACGGCGGCGAGGTGCCCGGCAAGCTCGACCTGCTGGTGAAGCTGCCCGGCATGGGGCGCAAGACCGCCAACGTGATCCTCGGCAACGCCTTCGACGTGCCGGGCATCACCGTGGACACCCATTTCTCGCGTCTGGTGCGCCGGTGGCAGTGGACAGCCGAGGAGGATCCGGTCAAGATCGAGCACGCTGTCGGCGCGATGATCCCCAAGCGGGACTGGACGATGCTCAGCCACCGGGTGATCTTCCACGGGCGGCGGGTCTGCCACGCGCGCAAGCCGGCCTGCGGCGCCTGCACGCTGGCGAAGCTGTGCCCGTCGTACGGGATGGGCCCGATCGAGCCCGCGGCCGCGGTGAAGCTGCTCAAGGGCCCGCGGACGGTCGAGTTGGCGCACGCCGCCGGCCTGGGGGCGCTGGCGCCGCCGCCCGAGGCCGCCACGGTCGAGCCCGCCGCACCCTAGCCATGTCCGGCTCATCACTTCGGCACGGCGCCGCGCTGCTCGCCGCGTTCTGGCTGGCCGGCGTGCTGGCCGGGTGCGCCCCTGACGACAGCGCGGACCCGGCGCCGGCGTCCGACGCCCGCGCCGCGGCGCAGCGGTGGTTCCCGCCATGCCCGCGACCGGCGACGGGGACCGCCTCGCCGTCATCGACCGGCGCCGTCACCGCCAGGGCGCCCGCGCCGGCCCGCAGCGCGATGCCGTCGGTCTCTCTGGAGTGCCTCGGCGAGTCTGGAGGCCGGGTCGACCTCGCCGCCGCGCTCGGCTCGCCTGTCGTGGTGAACATCTGGGCCTCGTGGTGCAAGCCGTGCCGGGAGGAGCTTCCCCATTTCCAGCGGTACGCCGAGGCCGCCGACGACGTGCTGGTGCTCGGCGTGGTGTCCAACGACACGTACCCGGCGTCCTTGTCGCTGGCGAAGGAATTGCACCTGCGATTCCCCACGCTGTACGACAGCGAAGGCGCGCTGATCAAGACGCTGGGTCGCACCGCGTTGCCGGTGACCCTCTTCATCGACGCGTCGGGGCGGCTGGCGCACGTCTACAACGGACAGCCGCTCACGGAGGCCGCTCTGGCGGCGCTCGCAGAGAAGCATCTGGGGGTACGGCGATGAGCGCGGCGCGACCGGTCGACAGCGCTGCCCTTCCGATGTGGCTCCAACCGCTGGCCGAGCGAGCCGCGACCGTCTCCGCCGAGGCCATCACCAGGTTCACGCCGCCGGACAACGGCGGCCGGCGCAGCGCGGTGCTGGTGCTGCTCGGTGAGAACGCGCCCGAGGCCGCCCGCCGCGAGACCGTCCCCGGGCCGGACGTGCTGGTCCTCCAGCGGGCCGCCAGGATGCGCGCCCACGCCGGGCAACCGGCGTTCCCCGGCGGCGCGTCCGACCCAGACGACGACGGTCCGGCCGGCACCGCCCTCCGCGAAGCGCACGAGGAAGTCGGTCTCGACCCCGCCAGCGTGCACGTGGTCACCGCCATGCCGGAGCTGTGGATTCCGGTGACCCAGTTCGCGGTGACCCCTGTCCTGGCGTGGTGGCGGGAGCCGCATCCAGTGCGGCCGATGGCGCACGACGAGGTGTCCCGGGTGGAGCGTCTTCCGGTGGCGGAGTTGGTCGACCCGGCCAACCGGATCCGGGTGCGCCACCCCAGCGGCTACCTCGGCCCGGCGTTCACGGTGCGCGGGATGGTGGTGTGGGGATTCACCGCCGGGGTGCTCACCACTGTCCTGGAGTTGGCCGGATGGGCCCGCCCCTGGGATCCGGAGCGGATCGAGGATCTGCCGCCGGAGCAGCTTGAGAGCATCCGGCCAGCGCAGATCGCGCAACTTGGCGGCGGCGCAGCGCCAGGCGCGGCGCCCGTGACGTGATCGCCCCCCGTACCCTCGCAAGGAACCTCCGGCGTCGTCGCGCGCCGCGGGAGGGTCCGGGGTAGGCGCCGCGGGAGGGTTCGGGGTAGGGAAGGAGACCGGTGTACGGCAGCGTGATCGACGTGGTGATCGTCTTGCTGGCGCTGATGTTTGGCATCAACGGCTACCGGCAGGGCTTCGTGGTCGGCGCCTTGTCCTTCGGCGGCTTCTTCGGCGGGACGCTCCTGGGGTTGCAGCTCGCGCCGTACGCCGCCAGGCAGTTCGAGACGGCCTTCGGGCGGCTGATCGCCGCGCTCGGGGTGCTGTTCGTCTTCGCCGTGCTGGGACAGGCGCTCGCGGCGATCCTCGGCGTGCGGATCCGCAAGCTCTACCAGCACCAGTGGGCGCGGGTGATCGACGACCTCGGCGGCGTGATCATCTCGGTGGTCGCCGTGCTGGTCGTGAGCTGGATGGTGGCCGCGCCGCTGGCCAGCTCCGGCGTGCCCGAGCTGAACCGGCAGGTGCGCCAGAGCGCGATCGTCAACGGCGTCAACGCCGTGATGCCGGAGTCAGCCCGCGGCGTCTACAACGCGTTGCGCCGCGCCATCGACACCAACTCGTTCCCCGAGGTCTTCGGCGGCCTCGGCCCCACCAGGACCCGTGACGTGCCGCCGCCGGACGCGAAGCTCGCCCGGTCGCCCGTGGTGCGGAAGGCGCACCAGTCGGTGGTGAAGGTGCTCGGCGAAGCCCCGAGCTGCAGCCGGCGGATCGAAGGCACCGGCTTCCTGTACGCCCCGCAGCGGATCATGACGAACGCGCACGTGGTCGCGGGCACCCGGGACCTCGTCATCGAGACCACCAAGGGCCAGTTCCCAGCGAAGGTCGTGGTGTATGAGCCCGACAAGGATCTCGCGGTGCTGCACGTCCCCGGGTTCAACGCGCGCGTGATGAAATGGGCGCCGCGACCCGCCAAAGCGGACCAGGACGCGATCGTGCTCGGGTACCCGATGGACGGCCCGTACCGGGCGACGGCGGCGCGGGTGCGGGACGTCCGCAACGTCCGCGGCCCGAACATCTACGAGTCGAAGACGGTCACCCGCGAGGTCTACTCGCTGCGCTCCCAGGTGCTCAGCGGCAACTCCGGCGGTCCGCTCATCGCGACGGACGGCTCGGTGTACGGCGTGATCTTCGCCGCCGCGGCCGACGATCCCGACACCGGCTACGCGCTCACCCGGGCCGAGTCGCAGTCGGTGGCGGACGCCGGACGCAACGCCACCAAACGAGTGAACACAGGCGACTGCACCTGAGGCTGCCGCCCACGGCCGCGCACCGCGATCTTGGCAGGGTCGAGGCTGCGGGTTGGGCTGTCGCGTCGTTGGTCAGCGGCCGGAGGTCCAGATTGTGGGTGGGACCGGAATCGTGGTGGTGGCGGGCTCGCGGCGGCGGCGCAGCACCGCCGCCGCAGTGACGGTCACGGCGACCCCGCCGAGCCCGCCGAAGCCGATCCACCACCACGCGGACGAGTCGTCGGACTCGACGATCTGCTTCGCAGCCGGCGACGACCGCCACTCGGCCGACGGCGGCCGACTCGGTGGCGTGATGTCGAGCGGGTTCTTCCGCACCGAGGCCACCGGGTTGGTGAGGGCTCCGACGGGATCCACCACGCCGAAGCCGTACCTGTCGTCGCGGCCCTCGGGGCCCTTGTCGCGGGCGGTGCGGATCAGTCGGTTCACGACGTTCGCGGCGCTCATGTCCGGCCAGTGCGACCGGACCAGGGCCGCCGCCGCGCTCACCATCGGCGCCGCGAAGCTGGTGCCCTGCACCTTCCAGTAGCCGCCGGGACGCGCGCCCACCAACTTCACCGCGGGCGCGCTGACCACACTCTGCGGACCGTGCAGGGAGCTCTTCCAGAACCGGCCTTCCTGGTCCAACCCGGTCACGGCGATCACGCCCGGCTCGCTGGCCGGGTACCAGATCTCGTCGGTCTTCTCGACGCCCACGTTGCCGCCGCACGCGACCACCACCACGTCGTGGTCGTACGCGTACTGGATCGCGTCAGCGAGATCGGCGCTGTGCTTGGCGCTGCCCAGGGACAGGTTCGCCACCCGGGCGCCGTGGTCGACGGCCCACCGGAGCCCTTTCGCGACGGTCGAGCCGTCGTCGTACCGGTTGTCCTGGTCGAGCACACGCACCGGCAGGATCTTGGCCCCGGGCGCGATCCCCACCACGCCGGCGGGATCGTCGTGGCCGGCGATCAACGCCGCCACGCCGGTGCCGTGCCCCACCTCGTCGGTGTGTCCGTCCCCACCTTCGTCCACAAGGTCGATGCCCGGCAGCACCTTCCCCCGCAGGTCGGGGTGATCGCTGTCGACCCCGGAGTCGATCACAGCCACCACCGTGTCCTCGCCGGTGGAGTGCTGCCACGCCGCGTCGACCCGCAGGTGGGAGAGATGCCACTGTTGGTTCCGCACCTCGTCCGCGTACGCCGGAGCCGGGCCCACCAGTGGCACCATCGCCACGGACAGCGCAACGCCGATCACGGCGCGACACGCGGCGGCAAGACGCCGGGCGCTGACGCTCACGTCGCTCAGGTGCCGATGACCGGCCCGGCGGCGTGCGCCTTGGGCGGCGCGGCCGGCTGGATCACGGGAGGACGCAGCCCCACCATCGTGAACAGGTTGTCCATGTACTCCGCGGTCTTGGGGTTCTCCCGCAGGCGCGTTGCCTTCTTCTCGTAGTAGTCCGCGGGGCGTTGCGGCGCCGTCGGCTTCGGCTCCGGCTTGGCGGGCTTGATGACGCCGCGCGAATCCGCTTCCTTCCTCGGCGCTTTGGCCGGCGGCCGCTGGGAGGCGGGCAGGCCAAGGTTCTGCGCGCC
>WHSM01000329.1 GCA_009380105.1 Micromonosporaceae bacterium | reverse complement strand
GCCGACCGGCCGCTGGCGATTGCGGTGGGACGGCTGATCGAACGCGAGCACACGTCAGCCGCGGCTGCGCGCGAGCAGTTCCGGCTCGCGTGGCAGGAGCAGCAGTGGCGTACGGCGACGGAGTGGTTGGTCTGACGGAGTGGTGGGTCTGATGTGGAAGAAGACGCGGGCCGCCGGCGGCCTGCTGTGGCGGGAACGGGACGGCGTGGTCGAGGTGGCGTTGGTGCACCGCCCCAAACACCAGGACTGGTCATTCCCCAAGGGAAAGCCGCGGGAGGGAGAGCACCCACTCGCCGCCGCGTGTCGCGAGGTCACCGAGGAGACCGGCGCCCGGGCACGGGTCGGGGTGCGGCTGCCGTCAGTCACCTACCAGGTGCTGACCTCGGACGGGGCCGCCGAGAAGGTGGTGGACTACTGGGCGATGCGGGTCGAGAGCGAGGTCACGTTCCTGCCCGGCACGGAAGTCGACGACCTGCGCTGGGAGGCGCTGGACCAGGTGGATCACGCGCTCACGTACCAGGGTGACCGGGACGTGGCGGCGGCGTTCGCGGCGCTGCCCCGCGATCTCGGCACTGTGCTGTTGCTGCAGCATGCCGCGGCCGAGCCGGCTGACGCGTGGGACGGCCCGGACGTGACCCGCCCGCTCACCGCCGCTGGCGAGGCGGACGCTGCCCGGATCGCCTCGCTGCTGGCGGGCTTCGGGCCGATACGGGCGATCTCCGCGACGGCGCGACGATGTGTGCAGACCGCGACTTCGGTCGCGGACGCGATCGGCGCCGAGGTGGAGTCGGACGGCGTCTTCGACGCGGATTCCCACGCCCGGTCCCCGGAGGTGGCTTCCGAGCGGATTCGCGAGCTCGCCAAGGGCGGCGAGTCCGCGTCGGCCGGCGCCGTGGTGATCTGCTGCGAGGACGGCGTCATCCCGGACACGGTCGCGCTGTTGGCCGACACCGACGGGTTGGAGGTGCCGACTGTCGCCACGGCGAAAGGCGCCGCCTGGACGCTGTCGTTCGCCCGCGGGACGCTCGCCGCCGCGGACTACCTGCCGCCGGATTTCTAGGGTTCCGTGAGGCACGTAACTTGACCGCTCGGCCGCCTCCTCGGTCAACCCGCTTGCCTCACAGAACCCTGGTTTCGTCCTCAATAGACGAAGCGAAAAGAATCCTCTGTGGACATTTCACATCGACGGGTTCCTTGAGTAGGCAGTCCATTGAACAGGCGCAGGCGAATCCGTTGACACGAAAGGCGCCCGCGATGCGCGGGCGCCTTTCGTGTGTGCGGGTTACTTACGCCCGGCCGACTTGGAAGCAGTGCGCTTGGCGGCGCTCTTCGCCGTGCTCTTCTTCGCCGTGGCGGACTTGGCGCTCTTGGTCGCCTTGGCCCTGCTGATGCTCTTGACGCCGCGGGACGTGCCGGGCGTCGCCTTCTTCACGAGGCTCTTCTTGGCTGTGGCCCGCTTGGCCGTGGCCTTCGTCGCAGCCGTCCTGGCCGGCGTCTTCTTCGCTGTCGTCTTCTTGGCAGCAGTCTTCTTTGCAGTGGTCTTCTTGGCGGCAGTCTTCTTGGTGGTGGTCTTCTTGGCCACCGCCCTGGCCGGCGCCTTCTTCACGGCCGTCTTCCTGGCCGGCGCCTTCTTCGCGGTCGTCTTCTTGGCCGCAGCCTTCGCGGTCGTCTTCTTGGCAGCGCTCCTGGTCCCCGCGACTTTGGCGGCAGAGGCCTTCTTGGCAGCGCTCCTGCTGGCAGTGGCGCTCTTGGCCGCGGTCTTCTTGGCGGCCGGAGCCGCCTTCGGCGCCGCTGGCAACTTCTTCTTGCCCGTCACCACCTCCTTGAAAGCCGCGCCCGCGCGGAACGCCGGCACTGACGTCTTACGCACTTTCACTGTCTCGCCGGTGCGCGGATTGCGCGCCGTGCGGGCCCCCCTGGCGCGCTTCTCGAACACCCCGAATCCCGCGATCGACACCTTGTCACCCTTGGCCACCGCGCGCTGAATCTCAGTCAGCACAGCGTCGAGCGCGCCTGTCGCTGTTCGCTTATCCCCCAGTCGATTGACCAGAGTCTCAACGAGCTCCCCCTTATTCACGACTTCCCCTCCCGAGTTCGTGGGCGACCTCACAAAAGGTCATCTTCGCGAAACGCTATGTCGCAAACCGGTGAGACACAAACACATCGGCAACAAAAAGCCTTGTGTCGCAACGGATTGGCGTCGTATCGACCGAATTAGCGTCGCCCCACGCGTGGGAAAGCCAGTTCAGAGGTCACGTGCGCAGGCCCCGGTGGCCGGTCCAGCGCCTGTTGTGCGCCGGGTGAAGGGCCATCAGCTCGCCTGGGTGCGCGGCAGCCAGGGGACCCGCTGCTGCTCGTACACGCCGATCTGATTCTCGTGGCGCAGCGTCAGACCGATGCCGTCCAGGCCTTCCAGCAGACGCCACCGGCTGAAGTCGTCGATCGGGAATGACCAGACCTGGCCGGCGGCGCGCACCTCGCGGGCCGGCAGGTCGACGGTCACCTCGGTCGCGGGCTCCGCTTCCACGATCTGCCAGAGCCGCTCCACCGCGTCCTGCGGCAACTGCACCGGCAACAGCCCGCCCTTGAGCGAGTTGCCCTGGAAGATGTCGCCGAAGCGGGCGGAGATCACCACCTTGAATCCGTGGTCCTGCAACGCCCACACCGCGTGCTCCCGGGAAGAGCCGGTGCCGAACTCCGGCCCGGCGACGAGCACGGTGGCTCCGGCGTGCTCCGAGCGGTTGAGGACGAACTCCGGGTCGTCCCGCCATGCGGAGAACAGGCCGTCGGCGAACCCGGTGCGGGTGACCCGCTTGAGGTACTCGGCGGGGATGATCTGGTCGGTGTCCACGTTGGAGCGACGCAGCGGCAGGGCGCGGCCGGTGTGAACGGTGAACTTCTCCATCGTGGCTCCTGGCTGTCCGTGTGGTTCCCGGCTGTCGTCGGGCCGCCCGCCAACGGGACGCGGCCCAGCGTCGGGCTGGCTACAGGTCGGCGGGGGCGGACAGCCGCCCGGTGACCGCGGTGGCCGCGGCGACCGGCGGCGACACCAGGTGGGTGCGGCCGCCTTTGCCCTGCCGCCCTTCGAAGTTGCGGTTGGAGGTCGACGCCGACCGGGCGCCGACCGAGAGCTTGTCTGGGTTCATGCCGAGGCACATCGAGCACCCGGCGAAGCGCCACTCGGCTCCGGCGTCGGTGAACACCTTGTCTAGGCCCTCGTCCTCGGCCTGTGCCCGCACGCGGGCGGAGCCGGGCACCACCATCATCCGCACGCCGTCGGCGACTTTGTGCCCCCGCAGCACGTCCGCGGCGGTGCGCAGGTCTTCGATCCGGCCGTTGGTGCACGAGCCCAGGAACACGACATCGATGCCCACGTCCCGCAGCGGCGTGCCGGGGGCGAGCGCCATGTACTTCAGCGCCCGCTCAGCGGCGTTGCGCTCGACCGGGTCCGCGAACTGGGACGGGTCCGGCACCACGGAGGCCAGCGGCGCGCCCTGCCCGGGGTTGGTGCCCCAGGTGACGAACGGCGTGACGGCGCCCGCGTCGATGCTCACCTCGGTGTCGAAGCGCGCGCCGGGGTCGGTGACCAGACCGCGCCAGTGGTCGAGCGCCTGCTCCCACACTTTGCCTTTGGGCGCGTGCGAACGTCCTTCCAGGTACGCGAACGCAGTGTCGTCCGGCGCGATCATCCCGGCCTTGGCGCCCCACTCGATGGACATGTTGCAGACCGTCATCCGGCCCTCCATCGACATGGACGCGAACGCCTCGCCGCGGTACTCCACCACGTGCCCCTGGCCACCATTGGCGCCGACCTGGGTGATCAACGCAAGGATCAGATCCTTCGAGGTCACACTCGGGCCGAGGGCGCCGGAGGCGTTGACCGCCATCGTCCGGGGCCGCACCTGGGAGAGGGTCTGGGTGGCCATCACATGCTCGACCTCGCTGGTGCCGATGCCGAAGGCCAGGGCGCCGAACGCGCCGTGCGTGGAGGTGTGCGAGTCCCCGCAGACCACAGTCATGCCGGGCTGGGTGAGGCCGAGTTGCGGGCCGATCACATGCACGATGCCCTGCTCGGCGTCTCCGAGGGGATGCAGCCGCACCCCGAACTCCGCGCAGTTGCGCCGCAGCGTCTCGATCTGGGTGCGCGAAATCGGGTCGGAGATCCGCACCAGGTTGTCGGTGGGGGTGTTGTGGTCCTCGGTGGCGAGCGTGAGGTCCGGCCGGCGCAGCGCGCGCCCGGCGCCCCGCAGTCCGTCGAAGGCCTGGGGACTGGTCACCTCGTGCAGGAGGTGCAGGTCGATGTAGAGCAGATCGGGCTCGCCGTCGGCGGCCCGCACCACATGCGCGTCCCAGATCTTCTCGGAGAGTGTGTGTGCCATGTCTCTGATCCCACCCAATGGACATCCCGAATGATGGGAGGTAAGTTTCGTTTTGTGGGACAGAGTATCAGTGGTGTGGGAGTGCTCGACAAGGCCGTTCTGATTCTGGAGGCGTGCGTCGAGGGAGCGAACCTGGCCGACCTCGTCGACCGCACGAAGCTACCGCGGGCGACCGCGCACCGGCTCGCCCAGGCGCTGGAACTGCACCGGATCCTGGTGCGGGATCCACAGGGCCGCTGGCGGCCGGGTCCACGACTCGGCGAGTTCGCCAACGCCGCGCCCGATGTGCTGCTCACCGCGGCCGAGCCGATCCTGGCCCAGCTCCGGGATCAGACCGGCGAGAGCGCCCAGCTCTACCTGCGCCGGGCCGACGAGCGGCTCTGCGTGGCGGCCGCGGAGCGGGCCAGTGGGCTGCGGGACACCGTGCCGGTGGGCGCGGTGCTCCCGATGACGGCCGGCTCGGCCGCGCAGGTGCTGCTAGCGTGGGAGCCGCCCGAGGCGGCGATGCCGCTGCTTCCCCGCTGCAAGTTCACAGCGCGAACGCTTGCGGAAGTACGCCGCCGCGGCTGGGCTCAGAGCGTGGCCGAGCGGGAGGCCGGCGTGGCGTCAGTGTCGGCGCCGATCCGCGACCGGACCGGCCGGGTGATCGCCGCGATCAGCGTGTCCGGACCGATCGAGCGGCTGGGCCGCCGCCCCGGCGAGCGGCACGCGATCGCGGTGGTGCGCGCCGGCCAACGCCTCTCCGGCCT
>WHSM01000477.1 GCA_009380105.1 Micromonosporaceae bacterium | reverse complement strand
GCTCTGGCTCCGGGCTCGGGCTCGGGGTGGGCGCGGGGCTCTCGTCGGCGGGCTCTCCGCCGGCCGGCTGGTCTGTCGTGCCTTGTTGATCGTCGCCGTTCTGCCGCTCCTGGAGCTGCCCTCGCAGTTGATCGACCGCCTTGCGTAACTCGACCGCGGTGGCCGGGTCGACCTCATTGGCCCACCGCGCGGCCCTGTCCAGGTGCTGTGCGGCGTCGTGCAGGCGGCCGTCGGCGAGAGCCGTGCGCGCTTTGGTGAGCGCGACCATGGCGTCAACCTTGGCCTGCCGCTCCTGGGCCGCCTCTGTGTACACGACCTTGGTGATGGGCCACAGCGGACTGCCCGGACCCGCGTCGGCGGCGGCGACCGTGACGCTTCCGAGCCCTCCGAACGCCCCGACGACGGCGGCGGCGACCATGGCCCGGCGGCGGGCGTGGCGGAGCACATCGTCCGCCGTGGGCGCGGGTCGGGCGTCGTGGTCCTCGTCGTCCGGTGGCGGCTCCAGGGTGACGTCGTCCTCCGCGGAGGCGAGCGACGCGGGCGGCGACGCCGCCCGCGACCCGGGCGGGTCCGGGTTCGGGTCCACTCCGGCCAGCTCAACGACCTGCTGGTGGGCCAGCCGCTCCACAGCCGTGGCCACGCCCAGCCTGCGCTTCGCGTCGGCGATGGCCTCCGTGGGTCGCCCATGGCGCGTCAACTGGTGCAGCTCGCGGGTGACCGCGTGAAGCTGCCGCAGCGCTTCCGCGTGCTGTTCCATCGCCTCGCGAGCCTGCCCGCCAAGCGTCGCCCATCGCGTGTCGCCCGCGGGGCCGCCTGCTTCGCTCATGGGGAAACCGTAAGGGGCCGGCGCCCGTACTGACAGCGGCCGACAGGCCAGGTTTTCACGCACTTTTGGCGGTAACGCGCTCTCAGGGTGTCGTGTGGTCGAGACTGCGGGCGCTCTCGGTGAGCTGGGTGACGACGGCGGTGGATTTGCCAGCCAGGACACCAGCCACATACCGGTCGAAACCGGGCAGTCGGGCAAGCCTCAGGGCGGCGCGGCGGACCCACAACTGTCTCGGGGAGTCAGGCACGAACCAGCGCACGCCATTACGCGCCACCTGCTGTTTCTCAGCCGCGACCGGTCGCAGGGCTCGCTCGTACCGCTCCAGGGCGGTCGTGATCGAGCCGGCCCGGGCGAGGTGCTCGGCCAGCACGTACGCTCCCGCGATGCCCAGCGACGCGCCCTGGCCGGCCAGCAGCGACACGGCGTAGCAGGCGTCGCCGACCAGCGTGACGCGCCCACGGCTCCAACTCGGCAGCTCGATCTGCGCCACCTGGTCGTAGTAGACCTCCTCCGGCGGCGGGCAGGCAGCCAGCGCCCGGGGGACGATCCAGCCCAGTGAGCCGTACTCCCGGCGGAGCGCCGCCCGGGCGTCGTCCGGCAACGTCGGGTCCGGGGTGCGGTGCACCGTGAAGACAGCGACCTGGCCGTCGCGCAGCCCGTAGCAGCCGACCTGCCTGCCCACGGTGTCGGTGAGGCAGAACTGGTCTGCCACCTGGGCGTGGATCTCCGGATCCTCGAACCCGAACGCCGCCGTGTGGAACCCCAGATAGCGCAGATGCTCACGTTCCTCGCCGAAGACGAGGCCGCGCACGGTCGAGTGGATCCCGTCGGCGCCCACCAGCAGGTCGGCCTCGACCACGCCGCCGTCGCTGAGCCGTCCCCGTGGTCCTCGACGCCGGTGAGACTGGTCCCGAACCGCAGCTCCACCTGGTTGGGCAGGTGCTCGCGCAGCGCCCGCTCCAGGTCCGGCCGCATGATGCTGATGAGCCGTCCCTGCACGATCTTGGCGAACTGCGCGAAGCGCATTCCCGCGCGACGGTTGCCGGACTCGTCCCGGTACGTCATTTCCCGCACCTGGTAGCCGAGTTGCCGTAGTCGTGGGAGCACGCCCATCGCCTCGGCGGCGTCGTACCCGGAGCCGAAGAAGTCGATCATGTACCCCTGGGTGCGCGGGCCGGAGGCCTGCTCCAGCACCACGACCTCCCAGCCGATCGCGTCCAGCCGCTGGGCGAGGGCAAGCCCTGCGATCCCGGCGCCGCATATCACGGCCTTCATGTGTGCCCACCAGCCTTTCGATCGTCATGACGCCCGACCTCGGAACGGGTCAGGACTCTGCGCAGCACCGGCACCACGGTCGTGGCAGTCAGGCCCGGGGTCAGCGCGTGGTGGAGCAGCACGCCGTCGACAGCCGCGGCCAGCACCGCCGCCGTCTCCTCGGGCGAAGCCACGCCGTGCTCGCGGAGCGAACGGGACAGCCGCTCGCGAAAGTCCGCGACGACCCCGCCGAGCCGCCGGCCCAGGTCGTCGTCCCGGGTGGCGGCCAGATAGGTCTCGACGACCAGTAGTGAGACGGGGTCGTGGCCGCTGTAGTCCTCCAGCGCGGACAGCATCAACTCGAGCACGTCCTCCGGGGTGCGGGCGTGGTCGAGCACCGGCCCCAGCTCTTCCACGAGGCCGGCGATCACACCGATCGCAGCCTCGCCGAGCAGGGCCTGCACAGACGTGAAGTGGTAGTGCACCAGGCCCGGCGCGACGCTGGCCCGCTCGGCCAGCATGCGGGTGCTGACCGCCGTCCACCCGCGCTCGGCGATCAGCTCGGTGGCCGCCTTCAGCAGTCGCTGCCGCACCTCCCGCCCTCGGTCGGCGGCTGTGGGCGCGGGCATCGGCGCTCCTCGAGTGGCGTGTTGGGCGGTTGCCTTGGGCGAATGTCCAAACCCTAACACACACGCGCCCGGCGCCGATTCCTCGCGCCCGGATCCGGTTACTCTGCCGCTCAACGGGGCAGGCGCTCTGCAGGTGGTCGCCGCGCGAAGGGGGTTGATGGTGGAGGTCACCGCGCTCGGGTGGGTCCTCACCATCGGCGTGATCGTCGGACTGCTCGCCTTCGGCCTGTGCCGGAGCCGGGGTGCCTCGATGTCAGCGCCATGCTCCGTCGGTGAGGGTGGCTTCCTTGAAGGCGCCTTCGGTGATTCGGCGGGGTACTTCCTGCCATTCGCGTACGACTCGAAGCTTGCCTTCGGGGTTGAGCGGCCAGTTGGTTCTGGTGACCGGCGACCCGGCGTAGGTCGGTTC
>WHSM01000190.1 GCA_009380105.1 Micromonosporaceae bacterium | reverse complement strand
GCCCGTCCGGCTCCTTCGAGTCGCGGACCGCGACCAGGTCGGGGAGGTTGGTCGCGACCTCCACGCAGTTGCTCTGGCCGCCGCTGCGGGTGCTCTTGCGCCACGCCACGCCTGGGCCGAGCAGCCCCACCTCGACGCAGTTGCTCTGGCCTGCGCTGCGGCTGCTCTTGCGCCACGCCACACCGGCGAGCATGTCGGCCGTCCGCACTGACATTTCCTTCCCGCGCGGACCCGCCGATCGTCACGTCAGGTCACGCGCCGCATGCTCCAGGCGCGTCGCCGACTCTTCGGGACTGAGCGCCATCGTGCATAGCCTTTCGTGGATCAGCGTATACCCGTCCACGTGCTTCGGCTCCTCCAGCGCGAGGCCGACCGTGAGGTTGTCCAGGTGGACCACCGGGTCATCGATGGCGTCGGGGAACCGCAGGATGACGTACGACCGCGTGATGGCGGGATGACCGCCCGCCGAGAACGGCAGCACTTGGATCGTGACGGTAGGCGACTGCGCGAGATCCGCCAGGTGCTCAAGCTGACGGCGCATGACCGCCGCGCCGCCAACTGGCCGCAGCAGGACCGCCTCGTTGAGCACCACCGAAAGGCTCGGCGGCGGCTCCCGCCGCAGGATCGCCTGCCGCTGCATCCGCACAGCGACCGTGCGCTCCGCCGAGGAGTCACCCCAACTCACCTCGGTGATCGCCCTCGCGTACTCCGCAGTCTGCAACAGGCCGGGCACGGCCTCCGCTTCGAAGGTGGCGATCGAGGTCGCGTCGGCCTCCAGGCCTACGTAGAACTCGAACCAGTCCGGCATCACATCCGAGTAGTCCTGCCACCAGCCGCGCTGGCGGGCGCCGCGCGCGATCTCGATCAGCGCCTCGGCGTCCTCGCCGGTCACGCCGTACAGCGCGAGCATCGCGCGCACGTCACGCGGCTTGACGCCGATCTCGGCGGTCTCGATCCGGGACAGGTTGCTCTTGGACATGTCGAGCTGGCCGGCTGCCTGCTCCAGCGTCATCCCGAACCGTTTCCGCAGCTCACGCAGCTCTCGGGCGAGCCGCCTGCGCCGGACGGTCGGGCTTCTCAGAGTCGTCGCCACGGCGCACAGTCTCTCAGGCAACGCGATGGAATTCCAGTGTCTCGACGTACCAAATAAGGAATGGGAATTGCATTGCAGCCTCAAATGGTGCATCCTCGTCGCAACGAAGCGTCCCCGTGCCTGTTCGCTTCGTGTCAGCGGGCACGGGTTGACCGGGCCGGGGCGCGTGTCAGGCGCGCTCCGGCCCCGAGACGAAGGAGGTCAGCGTGCCGACAGCGATCTACACCCACGACAACCCGCCGCCTGCGCAGCCGCCGCCGTGGGTGGCAGACCAGCGGCGATGGGCGCTCGCCGCGCAGGTGTGGTGCGACCATCTGCGCCACCTCACCGAGCCGCATCTATGCCCCACCTGCGCGGGCATCCCTGGCCCGTGCCCGCCGTTTCGGCTGGCCGACCACGTGATCATCACCGAGTGGGAGGCGTCCGGCGAGGCGTTGCGGCTTTGGCGGCCAGACCTGTGGGGAGCGCGCCGCAACGGATAGCCGTTGCCGTCCTCGCAAGCGGCTCGAACGGGCGTCACATCTGATGCGAGCCCTGATAGCATCTGATGCATGCGCACGACGATTGATCTGGACCCGCAGGTGTTGAGGCAGCTCAAGACCCGGCAACGCCGGGAGGGGAAGACGTTGGGTCAACTGGCGTCCGAGCTGCTGGCTCGGGCGCTCGGCGAAGAGGACACACCTGCCGCTTCGGTGAGCCTGAACTGGCCGGTCCGGTCGATGGGCGCACTGGTCGATATCGAGGACAAGGACGCTCTGCACCGTGTTCTCGACGGAGATGCGGGCACGTGACGACAGTCGACACCAACATCCTGCTCTACGCCGCGAATGCCGACAGCCCACATCAGAAGACCAGCGAGGCCCTGCTGAACCGGCTCGCCGCAGGCCCGGATCTTGTGACCTTCTTCTGGCCCACCCTGCTGGGTTTCGCACGGATCTCGACTCACCCAAGGGTGTTCAGCAACCCGCTACCACTCGATATCGCGCTGGCCGCCGTCGAGCGTCTCCTGGCGCCACCACACGTCCGGGCGCTCGGCGAGGCCGACGGGTTCTGGCGACGGTTCCAGGACGTGGCCATGCCTTCGAGGGCCAGCGCCAACCTCGTGCCAGACGCTCACCTTGTCACCCTGATGCGGCAACACGGTGTGCGGGAGATCTGGACCAACGATCGCGACTTCAGGAAGTTCGACGGGATCGTGGTGCGCGATCCGTTCCCAGCAGACACCTGAGCACGCGGCCCGCCACGACGAGTCGTGACGGGCCGCGGCGTGGCGCCAGGTCAGCGAGCGAGCGCGTTGCCCTGCTTGTCGCTGAACTTGCCGATCAGGATCATGATGAAGTCGATCAGGGTCCAGATCCCGAGGGCGCCGAACGTGACCAGCATCAGGATGCCGGTGCCGATCTTGCCGACGTAGAAACGGTGAATCCCCAGTCCGCCCAGGAAGAAGCAGAGCAGGACGGTGACCAGCCACGACTTCGAGCCGGTCGCGGTGGCGGTGTCAGCCATTGCGATCCTTTCGGAGTTACATGAAGTGAGCGCCGCAGGTTAGCAACGCCGCGTGACACCGTACAAGGCCGAAACCACCGTCACTGACCCCAAGTTGATATCGACTGACCAGCCGAAACAGGCAAAGGGGGCACGGTCCGGCGGGGCGCCGGGTCACAGCTCGCCGAGGTAGGCCTCGCGCATCTGAGGGTGGTCCAGCAGATTCTGGGCCGTGTCGGCCAGCACCACCCTCCCGGTCTGCAGCACGTAGCCGTGATCGGCGATGGACAGCGCCATGCTGGCGTTCTGCTCCACCACGAAGATCGTGGTCCCCTGCTCGTTGACCTGCTGGATGAGCTCGAAGTTCTGCTCCACCAGCACCGGAGCCAGACCCATCGACGGCTCGTCCATCAACAGCACCTTGGGACGTGCCATCAGCGCCCGTCCCATCGCCACCATCTGCTGCTCGCCGCCCGAGAGCGTTCCCGCCCGCTGGCCCAGCCGCTCCTTCATCCGCGGAAACAGGGTGAAGACCCGCTCGAAGTCCTCCGCGATCGCGGCCTTGTCACGGCGCAGGTACGCGCCCAGCTCCAGGTTCTCCCGCACCGTCATCCGTTTGAACAGCCGGCGGTTCTCCGGAACCATCGAGATCCCCAGCTCGACCAGCCGCTGCGTACGCGTGCCGTTGACCCGCTGACCGTCGAGCATCACGTCGCCCCGGGTCGGCACGACGTACCCGAGGATGGTCTTCAGCGTGGTGGTCTTGCCGCTGGCGTTGCCGCCGAGCAGACACACGATCTCCCCTGGCCGGATCTCGATGCTGACCTCGCGCAGCACCTGGATCGGCCCGTAGTGGGTGCTCACGCCGCGCAGCTCGAGAATCGGACCGGCCTCGCCCACCTCGCCTCGCTCGCTCATGCCTGCGTCGCCCTCCTGCCGAGGTAGGCCTCGATCACCCGCTCGTTGCCGGCGACCTCCCGGTACGTGCCGTCGGCGATCTTCTGGCCGTAGTCGAGCACCACCACCCGCTCGGAGATCCCCTTGACCACACGCATGTCGTGCTCGATCAGGACGATTGCGATCCCGGTCCGGTCCCGCAGCTTGTGGATCAGCCCCGTCAGCTCCTGCGTCTCCTGCGGGTTCATGCCCGCGGTGGGCTCGTCGAGCAGCAGCAGTCTCGGATCGGAGGCGATCGCGCGGGCGATCTCCAACCGTCTCCGGTTGGCGTACGACAGCGAACGGGCCGGCGTCTCCAGTCGCCAGCCGACCAGCCGAGCGCCGAAGAACGCCAGCGCGTCCTCGGCCCGGCGGCGGGTCTGCGCCTCCTCCCGCCGGAACGACGGCAGGCGCAGGATCGCCGTGAGCATCCCCGACCGGGTGCGGCAGTGACGGGCGACCATGACGTTCTCTCGCACGGTCATCTCGGGGAACAGGCGCACGTTCTGGAAGGTGCGCGCGATTCCGAGGCCCAGGATCTGGCTCGGCCTCAGGCCCACGATGTCGTGCCCGTCCAGCGCGATCTCGCCCGCGTCGACCGGGGCCATGCCGGTGATCAGGTTGAACAGCGTCGTCTTCCCTGCCCCGTTGGGACCGATCACGCTGATGATCTGACCCGCGTCCACGTCGAGGTCGAGGCCGTTGACGGCTCGTATGCCGCCAAAGTCCTTGGTGAGTCCCCGGATGCCGAGCAGCGCCATCAGCCCTCACCCGCCTTGCGCGGGGCGGGCGCTGTCACATCCGCCTCCCGCTCGTCGGCGGCCCGCTCCCGCAGCCAGGCGTCCTGCGCCATGTCCTCTTCGTGCAGCTCCTGAGCGCGCCGGCCGCTGGGGATGAACCCTTCGGGCCGGTTCACCATCATGAAGATCAGCAGCGCGCCGTACAGGAGGAAGCGGTACTCCTCGAACTCCCGCAGCAGCTCCGGGAGACCCACCAGCACCAGGGCGCCCACCACCACGCCGGGGACGCTGGCCATCCCGCCGACGATGATCACCACGAGCACGGTGATGGAGACGATCACATTGAAGCTGTGCGGGAAGATCGAGCCGATCTTGGTGGCGAACAGCGCGCCGCCGAAGCCGGCCAGCATGGCGCCGACGACAAACGCCGAGAGCTTGGCGACCACGATGTTCACGCCCATCGCCTCCGCCACCGACTCGTCCTCGCGCATCGCCGCCCATGCCCGCCCGATGCGGGAGTCCTGCAGGGCGTAGGTGATGTACGTGGCCAGCAGGACGAACAGGAAGATCGCGTAGAAGAACGCCTGAGGTCCACGGAGTTCGACGGGCCCGATGGTGATGTCCCGGATCCGGATGATGCCCTGGGCGCCGCCGAAGACGGGCTTGAGCCAGTCGGAGAGGAACAGCAGTCGGGCGATCTCGCCGAAACCCAGGGTGACGATGGCCAGGTAGTCGCCGCGCATCCGGAGCACCGGCGTGCCGACCATCAGGCCCGCGACGGCCGAGGCCAGGATCACGAACGGCACGGCCGCCCAGAACACCCAGCCGAGACCGAGGCTCGACTGCGGCGATATCAGCAGCGCGGTGGTGTACGCGCCGACAGCGAAGAAGGCCACGTAGCCGAGGTCGAGCAGGCCGGCGAATCCCACCACGATGTTGAGCCCCAACGCCATCAGCAGGAAGATGCCGGCGATGTTGAGCACCTCGCTGAGGAACGACCCCAGGATCTGCGGCAGCAGCCCGAGCCCGAGCAGCAGCACAGCGAGCACCGCGACGCGCACCAGCCGCCGAGAGGTGTCCGGCAGCTGGTCGAGCCGTCGCCTCAGCGGCCGGCGCCGCCGCCCCGACGTCCGCAGCAGCGAGGCGCCGAACGCCGCGGCCGCGACCAACGCCACCCCCGCGACACTCAGGGCGCCGCCGGCGTAGAGAACGTCGGCGATCGGCGCGGTCCACAGCCGCAGCTGCGTCTGGATCCCGCGAAGCACCTGGATGACGACGGAGGCCAGCAGTCCGAACAGCACCACCCACAGCACCGCGGCGAGCACCGCGCGGCGCCATCGCTCCCGCAGCAGATGCAGCGTCCCGGCCAGTCCCCCGAGCGCCGTCGCGAGGCCGAAGATCAGCGCCAGCCCTGGGCCCAGATCCTGTCCCACGGTGAGCAGCCGAGGCGCCTCGCGCACCAGCTCGGGGCCGATGTTCAGGAAGATCCGCCGGACCTCGAACGTGGCGATCAGAACCAGGAAGACCGCCATGACAGCCCCTGCCACGGCCCCCGCCAGCAGCCCGCCGACGAGGTTGCGCCAGCCCGGACGCGGCGCGGCGAAGCCCTGCAGCACCTGCGGCGGCCGCCCCGCCAGGTAGCCGAACCCGAGCGCGACGCCGAGCAGCATCGCGTAACCGAGCGAGATCGGTCCGACGATGTCGCGCTTGGAGAACGCCTCGACCATCCCGTTCGCCGACACGAACACGGCGACGCCGCCGGCTGTCAGCCCGAGCCGCGCCGACCGGCGCAGGTCGACCCCGCGCGCGGGCAGCAGCGTGGGCCCGGCTGCCTCCAGAACCTCGGCGGGTATCGCCTGTTCCGCCATGGCTAGCCTCGCTCCTCGCTGACCCGCTCGCCGAGGATGCCGGTGGGCCGGAAGATCAGCACCAGCACCAGGGCGGCGAACGCCACCACGTCCTTGAGCTGATGGGCCGACGGGATGTCGAGCCCGACCAGCACCAGGCTCGGGCCGAGCGACTCCACGGATCCCAGCGTGAGTCCGCCCAGCATGGCGCCGATCGGGTTGCCGATGCCGCCCAGCACGGCCGCGGTGAAAGCCTTGATGCCCGGCAGGAAGCCGCTGAAGAAGTTCACGTTGCCGAACACCAGCCCGAACAGCAGGCCGGCTGCCCCGGCCAAGGCCCCGCCGACCGCGAACACCCGGGCGATGGTCTGGTCGACGTCGATCCCCATCAGACGCGCGGTCTCCTGGTCTTCGGCCACCGCGCGCATCGCCCTGCCGGCCTTGGTCTTCTCGATGTACAGGTAGAGGCCAGCCATCATCACCACCGCGACGACGATCACCAGCAGGTGCACCTTGAGGATCCGGAAGCCGAGGAAGGTGAACGAGCCGCTGAGCGCCGGCACGCCGGGGTAGGACTTCACGCCGACGCCGAACAGGCCCGCGATCGCGTACTGCAGGAAGAACGACGCCCCGATCGCGGTGATGAACGGCACCAGCCGGGGCAGGCCCCGCAGCGGCCGGTACGCCACCCGTTCCAGCAGCAGGGCGACGAGCGCGGAGACGGTCATACAACAGATCAGGACGATGAGCAGCGCCAGGAACGGCTGGGTCAGCCACAACGGCGTGCGGGCCAGCGCGTCGGAGACGAAGAACCCGGTCATGGCGCCGATCATGAACACCTCGCCGTGGGCGAAGTTGATGAAGCGGAGCACGCCGTACACCATCGTGTAGCCCAGCGCGATCAGGGCGTACACCGATCCCTGCGCAAGCCCGAACACCACCAGGTCGCGCCACTGCTGACCGCTCAGCCGCATGCTGATCAAGCTGTTGTACGCCCCGACCAGAATCACCGCGATCGCGGCGATCCGCACCAGCCACAGGAAGCCGTCGACGAGCGGGAGCTGAAGCGCGCGCTTCGTCGCGAGCGGCCCTTTCGGGGTGAGGCTGTTCTGCGCCACTGTGCCGCCTCACGTCTTCTCGGCGAGGCGGGAGCACCCGCCTGCGCGGGCACTCCCTGCGCTCAGCCGATCACTCAGGCTCGAACTTGAACTTGACGTTCCCCCGCACCTGGTCGATCGTCTTCTCCTTGTCCGTGTTCTGCACAATGTCGATCTTCGGGTCTGCGCAGTCGCCGAATTTGTCGCAGGTCAGCGACCCGGTCAGCCCCTCGTAGCCCTTGACCTGGTAAACCTCGTCCATCAGCTCCTTACGGTCGACATGGACGGTTCCGTCGTCATCCCGCACCGCCACCTTCTCAATGGCGTCGAACAGCATGTTCGTGGCGTCGTAGGTGTGGGCGTGGAACGACTGGATCGGCTTCTCGCCGAACTTCTCCTCGTACTTGCCGACGAACTCCTCGTACGCCGCGCCAGTGGGGGTGGCCGGCCCGGAGAAGTGCATGCCCTCCGTCTCCTTGATGACGATGAAAGTGTCGGAGAGCAGACCGTCTGCCGCGAAGAGTTTCTCGGTGTCGCTCAACTCCGCGAAGTCCTTCGCCTGCTTGACGATGAAGTCCGCCTCCGGTTGGAAGATCGGGAAGAACACCACGTCGGGCTTGGCCGCTGACACCTCGGTCAGCACCGGCCGCATGTCGGTGTCGCCCTTGCTGATCGCGGTCGCCTCGACGACCTCGCCGCCCAGTTCTGTGAACGAGGCGCCGAAGGCGTTCGCCAGACCCTCGGTGTACGGGTCGCCGTCGTGGATCGTGGCGGCCCGCTTCGCGCCGAGCTCGTCGAACGCGTACGTGGCAGCGGCCTGCCCCTGGATCACATCGTTGTGCGCTGTGCGGAAGTACCCCTTCTGGTTGGCGTCACCCGCCTTGCCGCGCAGGTCAGAGGTCAGGTTCGGCGCGGTGTTGGACCCGGAGATCATCACGATGCCCTTGTCCGCGACGATCTCCATCGCCGGCACCGCCGCGCCCGAGCAGCTCGTGCCGAGAATCCCGACGATCTGGGCGTCGGACACCAGCTTCTGGGCGGCCGTGGTCCCGCCCTCGGCCTTGCACTGATCGTCCTCGCTCTGTAGCTCGACATCGTGGTCGAGCAACGTGCCTCTGTCTGCGATGGCGACCTCGATGGCGCGCACCTGGTCCGTGCCCAGGCTGGCG
>WHSM01000047.1 GCA_009380105.1 Micromonosporaceae bacterium | reverse complement strand
GTCGTCGGGCGCATTGTTCGCCTCGTCACGGGCGCGGTCCAGCGCGCTCGCGGCCTGCTCCAGCAGCCCGCCGTTGCGATCCAGCCGACCCGCCGTCACATCCAGATCCCGCAACGCCTGCGCCAGCTGCGCTTTCAACGCAGGAGCCGCGTGACGGCTGTCAAACACCTCGTCCAGATCCGCCAGGCTGCCGTCCAGGTCGTACGCCGCGTCGTACAACTCCCGTGCCAGCCCGCGCCACTCTTGCCCGTGCCGTGCCACATCTTCCGGACTGTTCGCGTTCAGCATCGCCCGCAGCGCAGCGATGCTCAGACTCGGGCCACCCTCGTCAGCCACGGGTCAATCCCCCGAGCCAGGTATGCCACCCGCCCCACGCCGGTCAGCGGCGATCACGCCACCAGCGGCCTTGTCCGTCACCCCGTACAGCTTCGCGAGCAAAGTAGAGACCTTCAGCACCTGACCGCGGGCGTTGCTCAGCGCGATCACATGACGGTCCCTCAACTGCGCCGCGCCAGACAGGGCACTGATGCCGCCCCCGCTCAACAGCTTCGCCGATTCACCGGTTCTACTAGTGCGCGCCACCTGCCGCTTGATCCGACGCTCCAGGTGCGACAAACGATCCAACCAAGCGACCAACCCGGCCCGGTCAAGCCGCACATCATCGCTGCCGCGCTCAGGATTCCCCATGTACCCGCTTCCCGTCCCCAGACCCGGTCGCCACGCGAACCACATCGTCACCGCGTGCTTTCGGATGAGACCGTAGTGCACTCTCGGCATGGCGGGCTAGTCACAACTTCCGGCCTGTGGATAACCGAAAGGCTGTGGATAAATCAGCGCACAGTCGACACGAGGCCACGCATCGCCCGGAAAGATGACGCTCTGTCAATGAGAATCGTGAAGACAAGCGGGGCCGCCATTCACGCCGGCGCCATCCGTGATCGTCATGGCGGGCAGCCGTGCATCCCAGCACTGCGTAGATGACGCCACGCCGCACAGAAGGGCCAATAAATTCACTGCCCAATTCGCGACGCCATACCATCCGAAGCGCCCCGGCCGGGTGGATCACTAACGCGCCCGATACACCGCGCGATCAGAACGTGGATCGTCACCTCGGTCCGCGGCCCCCGCCAGGCGCGGCGTCGCCGCCACGGTGCCGCCACACCGGCCGCGCCCGCCCGTACTCGTCGAGATCCACCCGCACAAACGCTGCCCGCAACATCCCACGCCGGTTCAATGGCGCGCACTGCTGCCACCGGCGAGTCTCCTCCGGCGACACCTCGCCGCCGTCGCCGGGCTCTTGCGCCCCCGGCGCCAGCCCGGCCAGCAGGATCGGGCTGGGCCGCCCGATCCCGTACAACGCGACCTGCGCGCGCACCAACGCCCGCAGCAGCAACGACCGCTCCAACGGCGCCGCCACCACCACCCGAGGACACCCCGTCAGGCGCGCGTAGATCCGAGAGCCACCCGGCCCCACCGCGGGCGACATGGTCCGCCCGCAGACTGAGTGCCGAAGCAGCCCGGCCAGCAGATACTCGTTGTCACGCGGACGCCGACGCGGCATCCCCCTCACGAGAGCTCCCTTCTGTCCGGCGCTGGAAGGCGACGCCGCCTCGACGCCTCGTCCCGGCGCGTCCGAGCGCAGCGCTGGCAGCTGAGGGTCTCTCCGCACTCCCGGCACCACATCAGCGAGCGCTTGAACGTCAGCAAGCCGGCCAGATATCCCAGCATCGCGCTTGCGAGCAGCCCGGTCGCCTGCGCCCACACCGTCATTCCTTTCTACGACCTGATGGCGCGCGACGGCCGGAGTCCCATGGGGAGAAGACCCGACCGCCGCGCGGTCCCGTCACCCGGCGCTGGGGGCCAAAGCCAAGCCCAGCACCGGGGCGCCACGCGATAGAGTCTTGTGGACCAGGTCGCTCTATGCAATATTAAGTACGGCAGTCCTAAGTGCACAGAATGATGACGGGGTGTATTTCATGGCGAACGCCAAAGTTGAATCAGGATCGACGGTCCCCCGGCGACAGTTGGGGCGGGAGGTGCGCAAGCTTCGAGAGGAGGCCGGACTCACCGTCGGCCAGGCCGCTGAGGCCATCGGGAGATCAGCGCCTACGCTGTGGCGTATCGAAAAAGGCGGATCTCCGATGCGCCCGGGAGACGTGGCCGGAATGTGCTTGATCTACGGAGCCTCGCCCGAGGTGACCGACGCGCTCGTGGCGCTCGCCAAGGAGACCGGCAGCCCCGGCTGGTGGCGCAGCTACACCGGCGCGATCCCCAAGTGGTTCGACACCTTCGTTGGCTTGGAGCAGTCAGCAAGCCACCTGAGGTTGTACAGCGCCGAGATCGTGCCTGGGCTGTTGCAGACCGAGCGGTACGCCGACGCCACCTTCCGCGCGGTACGACCATCGCCCAGCGAGGAGGAACGGGCTGAGTTGGTGGCGGTAAGGATGCGCAGGCAACGGATCCTCACCCGGAAGACCCCGAAGCCGCCACGGCTTGAAGTCGTCCTCGGCGAGGCGGCGCTGTTCCGGCCACCCCGAGACACGTCAGCGATGTCAGCGCAGCTGAGCCGGCTCCGCGCAGCCACCGAACTGGACAACGTCACGATCCGTGTCCTGCCATTGACGACAGGGCTGGAGTGCGCGCCGGACGGCAGATTCCACATCCTCGACTTCCCGCTGGAGCGAAACGGTCGCCGTCGAGAGCCGACAGTGGTCTACACCGACACACTCACGGGTGCGCTCTACCTGGAAAAGCCAGCCGAGGTCAAGGCGTACATGGAGGTATGGAAGGGCATCTCGGACAACACGCTCTCCCACGCGGACTCACTCGACATCATCAAATCAGCAACCGAGAGGTACGAGCAGTGAACAAGATCATGTGGCGCAAGTCGACGCGCAGTGGGCAGGGGGCCGACTGCGTCGAAGTGGCGTTACTCCCCGACCGGGTGATGGTGCGGGACAGCAAAGACCCTCACGGCCCCATGCTCGCCGTGCCTCCGTCCGAGTGGCGCGCCTTCCTCACCGGCATCGCCGACGAACAACCCACCCCGTAGCGCCCTCAGGATCGATCACCGACGGCATGGGGTCACATGGCTGGCCGAGGTACGCCCCTCTGGCAGTCGTCACAAGTGATCCCGTGGCCCCATGGTGCTGGAGGCACTGGAGTCCGAAGTCGAATGGGTGACCAACCGCGCGAGGTCCGTCTGTCACCACCTCACGCGCGGAGCATGCGGAGGACCAGGTCGGCGTACTGGCGGCCCAGTTCGTCAGGTGACGGCTGGGCGCGCTCGGTGTACCAGCGGGCCACGTCGATGCCGAGCGACAGCACCGCACGCGCCGCCGTCGGCACGTCGGTCGCCTGAAAGCGCCCGGCCGCGACCCCGTCGGCGATCACGTCGCGCACCAACTGATCGGTCTGCCGCCGCAACCGGCGGACCACGTCGAAGTCGCCCGCGTCGAGCCCGTGCAGTTCGTACTGCACGATCCGCGCGATCCGGTGCCGCCGGGCGTGCCAGGCGGTGAACTCCTCGACGATTCGCCGGATCCGCTGCTCGGGGTCGTCGGAGGCGGCGATCGCGCCGCGTACCAACTCCAGGGCCTGTTCGTGTCCGCTCCTGGCGATCGCGAACAGCACCGCCGCCTTGGACGGGAAGTGCACATACAAGGCGGCGGGGCTCATCCCGGCGGCTGTCGCGATGTCCCGGGTCGTGGTCGCGTGATAGCCCTTCCGGGCGAACGACTCGATCGCCGCCATCATCAACCGCCGGGCCGCGTCCGACGTGACGTCCGGCCACAGGTCGGCCGGCAGCCGTAGACGAACTGGCGGGGCCGCGCTCACGACGGGCCCGGCAGGTTGACCAGCGGAGCAAGCGCGGCGCGGTGCCGGCCGGGCGTGCCGAGCGCGATCTCGTCGGCCTTGGCGCGCTTGAGCCACAGGTGCGCCGGGTGCTCCCAGGTCATGCCGATGCCGCCGTGCAACTGCACGCATTCCTCGGCCGCGTGCACCGCAACCGCGGCGCAGTGCGACTGCGCGACGGCCACCGCCACCGGCGCATCGGGGTCCCGGACAGCCAGGGCGTCCGCGGCGTGCCGGGCGGCGGCGCGCGCCGTGACGATCTCGTGCCAGAGATCGGCGAGCCGGTGCTTCAGCGCCTGGAACGATCCGACCGGCCGGCCGAACTGGCGCCGCTCCTTCAGGTACGCCACAGTGCTCTCCAGGCACTGCTCGGCCACGCCGAGCTGCTCAGCGGCGAGCAGCCCCGCCCCGACGCTCAGCGCCGACGACAACGCCGCGACAGCGGCATCGCCCGAGGCGACCAGCTCCCCAGCGGCGCCGTCGAAGACCACGTCCGCCACCGGCCGGGTGAGGTCCAACGAGACGGCGGGCGTCACCGCGAAACCGCTGGTCACCGCGTACAACGAGGGGCCGTCCGGACCGAGCGCCGGCGCCACCAACAGGTCGGCTGCGAAAGCGTCCGCCACCGCAGACGCCCGCCCGGTGAGCACGCCGTCGCCGGAGGCGCGCACGGATGTCGGGAAGTCCGCGCCGGGCCACATCGACAACGGGACCGCGAGCGCGGCGATCAGCTCCCCGCCGGCCAGCCGCGCCACGAGCGACGCCGTCACCCGCGACTCGACAGACGACTCCGCCGCCAGCAGCGCCCCGACCGCCAGCACCGAGTGACCCAGGTACGGCACCGGCGCCACGGCGCGTCCCAACTCCTCCATCACCACGGCTGTCTCACGCAGCGACGCGCCCTGGCCGCCGAGCCGCTCCGGCACGTGCAGCGACGTGACCCCCAGCTCGCGCGTCAACGTCCGCCACAGCCCCAGGTCGTACGGCTCGCCGGTCTCGCAGCGAGCCAGCACGGATGCCGGCGCGCACCGGTCGGCCAGCAACGAGCGCACCGCCCCGCGCAGGTCCTCCTCGACGTCGGAGTAGAGCAGGCTCATCGAGGCAGGTCCTTCCACGGGATGTCCTTGTCGACGCGGGGCTCCGACGGCAGGCCCAGCACCCGCTCGGCGATGATGTTGCGGAGGATCTCCGACGTGCCGCCTTCGATCGAGTTGCCTTTCGCGCGGAGGTACCGGTAGCCGGCCTCGCGCCCGGTGAAGTCGACCGTCTCTGGGCGGCGGAGCGTCCAGTCGTCGTACCGCAGCCCCTCGTCCGCGAGCAGCTCCACCTCCAGGGCGGACAGCCGCTGCGACAGCGACGCGAATCCCAGCTTCATCGCCGAGCCTTCCGGGCCCGGCGCGCCGACCGCGAGTTGCTGGCGCAGCCGGTCCCCGGCCAGCCGCAGCGCTTCCCACTCGACCCACAGCCGCAACAGCCGGTCGTGCAGTTCGTGGGTGCGCAGCTCCGGCCGTTCCCGCCAGGTCTGCGCCACGACGCCGACCATTCCCGCCTCACGAGGGGCCGCCCGGCCGCCGATGGCGACCCGCTCGTTCATCAGCGTGGTCTGCGCGACCTGCCAGCCTTCGCCGACGTCGCCGAGCCGATGCGTGTCGGGGATCCGGGCGTCGGTGAGGAACACCTCGTTGAACTCGGCCTCGCCGGTGATCTGCCGCAGCGGCCGCACCTCGACGCCCGGATCGGTCATGTCGCAGACGAAGTACGTCATGCCCTGATGCTTCGGCACGTCCGGGTCGGTGCGCGTCAGCAGGATCGCCCAGCGGGCGTTGTGGGCGCTGGAGGTCCACACCTTCTGCCCGGTGACGAGCCAGTCGTCGCCGTCGCGGCGGGCGCGGGCGCCGGCCGCCGCCAGGTCGGAGCCGGCGCCGGGCTCGCTGAAGAGTTGGCACCACACCTCTTCGCCGGTCCAGAGTGGACGCAGGAAGCGCCGCTTCTGCGCGTCTGTGCCGTAGCGGAGGATCGTGGGCGCCGCCATGCCGAGGCCGATGCCGATCCGGCCGGGCTCGTTGTCGGGGGCGCCGGCCGCTTCCAGCTCGGCGTCGACGGTCGCCTGCGCCGCCCGGGGCAACCCGAGCCCGCCGAGGCCTTCGGGGAAGTGCACCCACGCCAGTCCGGCGTCGAAGCGGGCCCGTAGGAACTCCAGGCGATCGGTCGCCTGCGGGTCGTGTGCTTTCAATAATTCCTGGGTACGCCGCCGAAGCTCGTCCACGGTCACGGCGGGGCTCATGCGATCAGCCTTACCACCGCGTCGGCCACGCATGCTGGTTTGGGGTTGCCTTCCACCTCGACGGTGTAGCGGAGCACCGCCTGCTTGCCGCCCGCCACGTCGGTCACGTCGACCAACTCCAGGCCGGCCCGGACCCGGGAGCCGACCGGCACGACCGCGGGGAACCGCACCTTCTCCGTCCCGTAGTTGACACCCATCGAGATCCCCTCGACCGTGAAGATCTGCCAGCCCAGCATCGGGATCAGCGACAGCGTCAGGTAACCGTGCGCGATCGTGGTCCCGAACGGGCCGGACGCGGCCTTGGCCGGGTCCACGTGGATCCACTGATGGTCGCCAGTGGCCGCGGCGAAGGTGTCGATCTGCTCCTGGGTGACGGTGTGCCAGTCGCTGTGGCCGAGGTGCTCGCCTTTGGCGGCGGCGAACTCCTCCAGGCCGTGGAAGACGCGCATGCTCGCCCCTCTCAGTCCTGTGGCCCGCCGGCCACGTACACCACCTGGCCGGAGACGAACGACGCCTCGTCGCTGACGAAGAACGACGCTGTCGCGGCGATGTCCTCCGGCGTGCCGGTCCGGGCCACCGGGATCTGCGCCGCGGCCGCCTTCTTGAAGTCCTCGAACGACACGCCCAGCCGCTCAGCGGTCGCGGCGGTCATGTCGGTCTCGATGAACCCGGGCGCGATCGCGTTGGCGGTCACGCCGAACTTGCCGAGCTCGATGGCGAGCGTCTTCGTGAAGCCCTGCAGCCCGGCCTTGGCAGCCGAGTAGTTGACCTGGCCCCGGTTGCCGAGCGCCGATGTGCTGGAGAGGTTCACGATCCGGCCCCACTTGGCCTCGGTCATGTGCTTCTGGGCCGCCCGGGTCATCAGGAACGAGCCGCGCAGGTGCACGGCGATCACAGCGTCCCAGTCGGCGTCGGTCATCTTGAAGAGCAGGCTGTCGCGGGTGATGCCGGCGTTGTTGACCAGCACCGTCGGCGGCCCCAGCTCCCCGGCGATCCTGGCGACGGCCGCCTCGACCTGGTCGGCGTCGCTGACGTCGGCGCCCACGGCGAGCGCACGGCCGCCGGCGGACTCGATCGCCTTGACGGCGCCGGCGCAGGCGGACTCGTCGAGGTCGACCACCGCCACGGCGAAGCCGTCGCGCGCGAGGCGAGCGGCCACTGCCGCGCCGATGCCGCGTGCGGCCCCGGTGACGATGGCGGTGCGCTGGTGGGACTCGGTCACGTCTCTACCTCCCGGCCGGGCTGGCGCCAGAGCGCGCTCGTCGCGGGCGGCGCGGCTCGTGGCGTACTAAGCAAGCGCTTAGCAAGTTACAACGGCGCGCGAGGGCGTGTCCAGCGTCTCGCAACGCTTGGCTGGCGCCATTGCCACAGCAAGCGACCGCACTAGGGTCGGCCAGATGAGTGACTGGGAGCTGAGTCAGACGTACCGCAGCGGTTCCGGCGAGGTCAGGTGGGAGCGTCTGGGCGAGCCCGGCGCACAGCCGGTCGTCCTGCTCCACGGCACGCCCTTCTCGTCGCACGTCTGGCGAGGCGTCGCACGCGCTCTCGCGTCGCGCTACCAGGTGTTCGTGTGGGACATGCCCGGCTACGGGGCGTCGGCGAAGTTCGAGGGGCAGGACGTGTCGCTCGGCGCGCAGGGCAGGGTCTTCACCGAGTTGCTCGCGCACTGGGATCTGGCCGCGCCTCTCGTCGTGGCGCACGACTTCGGCGGCGCGGTCGCGCTACGCGCCCACCTCCTGCACGGGGCTGCGTACGGCAGGCTCGCGCTGGTGGATCCGGTCGCGCTGGCTCCGTGGGGCTCGCCGTTCTTCCGCCTGGTCGCCGCGCACGCCGAGGTGTTCACGCAGCTCCCGCCAGCGTTGCACCAGGCCCTGGTCCGGGAGTACGTCAGCTCAGCGAGCTTCCCCGGACTGCATCCGGCGACCCTGGACCGCCTGGTGGAGCCGTGGCTCGGGGCCGACGGGCAGCCGGCGTTCTACCGTCAGATCGCCCAGGCCGACCAGCGCCACACCGACGAGTTCGAAGACCGGCTCGGCGCGATCGAGATTCCGGCGCTCATCTGCTGGGGCGCTGACGACAGCTGGATCCCGGTGGCGAAGGCGCACGAGCTGCGCGACCGGATCGGCAGCGCCGAGCTGCGGGTGATTCCCGGCGCCGGGCACCTGGTGCAGGAGGACGCGCCCGCCGAGCTCACCGGCGCCCTACTCGAATTCTTGAGCGGCGCCTGACGCTGGCCGATGAGTTTCGGCGTGCGCTCTGGTCTATACCGGCGAACCACATCGGACACGACCGGAAGGACCAGTAACATGAGCGCCGTCGCCGCCGCACCAGTCACCCGTAGCCGCGCGCTGAGCATCACCCTCTGGACAGCTCAGGCGCTGCTCGCCACGCTGTTCATCTTCGCCGGGGCCAACAAGCTCATGGGGATGCAGCCCGAAGTGATCGAGTCGTTCCAGAAGATCGGCCTCGGCGACTGGTTCCGCTACCTCACGGGAGCTTGCGAGCTCGCCGGCGGCATCGGCCTGCTGATCCCGCGCCTGGCCGGACTGGCCGCCCTCGGCCTCGTCGGCGTGATGATCGGCGCCGTGATCACCCACATCACCGTGCTGCCGCCGGTCGCGCTGGCGCTCGCGCCGGCCACCTTGGGCGTGGTGTTCGCCCTGATCGCCAAGGCCCGCTGGTCGGAGACAAGGGCACTGATCGACATGCTCAAGCGCTGACGCGAAGTGCAGTCACGACCCGATCGGCGACGTCCCACGGGACGCCGCCGATCGGCGGTCTAGCAGACAAGGATCTTGTCGTACCGCGGTCGTAGAGTCCCGGCATGGCTACCTGGGACGACGTGCGCCGGATCGCGCTGGCACTGCCCGGGACGCACGAGGAGCCCTCGGGCGACGGTTGGCTCGCCTGGCGGGTGAAGAAGAAGCTCTTCGCATGGGAACGGCCGCTACGACGCGCTGACCTTGAGGCGCTCGGCGCCACCGCTCCCGACGGGCCGATCCTGGCCGCTCATGTGCCGGATCTCGGCGCCAAGGAGGCGCTGCTCGCCGACGACCCGGAGGTCTACTTCACCACGCCGCACTTCAACGGCTATCCGGCGATTCTGGTACGGCTGGAGCGGATCGATGAACCCGAGCTGAACGAGCTGCTGCTCGAAGCCTGGGCCCGCCAGGCCCCGAAACGACTGTCCAAGGAATTCCTCAACTCCGCGAGCTGAGCCCGGCGCCGGCGCGGCGAGGCAGGCGTCATTGGGTGCGGCCGCGTGGCCTGAGTGGCGTCGGCGGCAACTCCGGGGCCGGCAGCGGATCGCCGTCGTACCCGAGCACCTCCCCGAACCGGTCGCCCGCCATCCACTGCTGACGCGCCTCCGCGACCTCGTCGCCGGTACGCGCCACGAAGTTCCACGTCATCGCGGCCGCCGAGGACCGAAGGCTGCGGCTTCACATCAAGGTTGCTCATGCGCCATCATGCCCCCGCGCCGGCCCCGGGCGATCCTCACAGGCCGTCGCGGAAGCCTTCTCGCCAGCTGGGGTACGCCAGCGTCCAGCCCAGCTCGCGTTTGGCCTTGGCGTTCGAAGAGCCCCGGATCCGGGTCATCAGCGACACGCCGTGCTCGCCGAGCATCGGACGCACGAGCCAGGCGGGCGCCCGCATCGGCGGCTTCGCCCCGATCACCTGCGCCAGGTACGGCAGCCACTCCCGCACCGGCGCCGGCTCGTCGTCGACGATGTTGTAGAGCCCCGGCGCGCCGTCTTCGACCGCCAGCACCGTGGCCCGCGCGGCGTCGTCGATGTGGACGAAGGACCAGACGCCCCCGCCGCCGCCGACCACCGGCAGCCTGCGCTTGCGCACCATCTCCAGCAACTCGCCGCCGGCGCCGAGCGTGTTGCCTGGGCCGTAGAAGCCGCCGTACCGCAGCACGACTCCCTCGATGCCGCTCGCCGCTCGCACCACAGTCTCCACGTGGCGGATCGCCGCCACCGTCTGACGAGAAGCGGCCGCCGGGTGCGGATCGAGCGGATCGTCCTCAGTCTTGACAGGGCTCCCCGAGCGCTCGTTCGGCCAGCCGGTGAAGCTCTGCGCGATGAAACGGCGCGCCCCCGCGGCCTGCGCCGCCGCCAGCAGATGGTCCGTGCCCTCGACGCGCAGCCGGTTGGTCTCCGTGAAGAATTTGTCGAACCTGCGCAGGTCCGGCGAACCCGACAGTGCGGTGAGCTGATGGACCACCACGTCCGGCTTGGCGGCGGCGACCGCCTCCATCACCGCGTCCCGGTCCAAACCGTCCATGGTCGCGGGCTCCACTCCGGCGGCGCGCAACTGCTCGGCTTTTCTGCTGGTACGGGTCGTGCCGGTCACGTGATGTCCACCGCGGACCAGCAGCGGCGTCAGACGCCGTCCCAACGCGCCGGTCGCCCCGGCGACAAAGATCCGCATCGTCTCTCCTCTCAGAGCCTCTACCCCCGGGACGAGACGCGGAACCGGTCCGTGACACACCTATCGGCGCTTGACCGTGGTGACGAGGGTGAACTCGCCTGAATCACATTCCCGTCAAATCCCACACAGTGGGCGACGGCCCCAGGCGGACACAACCGCCGCCAACATGTCGACATAGGACGGATCGTCGAACAGACGCATGGCGGCCGCGAACTCCGCCTCTGTGACCTGACCGCCAGCGACGATAGCCTGACCCAACTGAGCCACGGTCGCGCGCATGAAAGCGGTCCCGGGACCGTTGTCATTGACGATCACGGCAACCGACATGCCAGTCTCGACAAGGTCCGCGGCGGTCAGAAGTATCGGCAGTTGCGGAGCCCAATGCGCGTCGGTGCCGATCGCGTCCGCCATATACCGCCGCATCGCATCCCGCATGTTACGCATGGCCGGGTATGGCGAGGCCTCCATGGCAAAGGCGCCGGCATCTTCGATGACCAGCCAACCACCCGGCGCCAACCAGCCTGCAACCTTGGCAAGGATCGCATCACGCTGGGGCAGATGCTCCAGCACGAAGCGCGCGTGGATCAGATCGAATGTGCCGGGCCGGAAGTCCTCCGTCACCACATTGTGCTTCACTACCTGCACGTTCTCGTCACTCACGCAGTCGAGGAACGTCGTGTCAGTGTCAGTGGCGATCACCTGCGCACCCTGCTGTGCCATCCAGCGGGCGATGGACCCCGCGCCGGCGCCCAGCTCCAGACACCGCCATTTCGGCGCAATCCCCCGCCCGTTCAGAACTGGAATGGTGATCGGGTCGAACACTTCCTGCACCAGTTGCAGCCGATGCCGCTCGGTGGGGACCGCATGGCCGAATAACGTCTCGCTGTACCGGGGGCGCGCATTGTTGTCAGTCGACGTCACGGCGATACCTCGTATTCTCCACCAGTCACATCACGAGTCAACCCGTTCGCATCCATCAATTTGGCCGATCACCAGCGGAACTTCCATGACTTCCTTGGTGGGAATCATATGCCCCCATCGCGGCTTTCCGGCAAAGTGCTCACCAAAGTTTTCGCCATGGTCCGCGCACACAACGACGACCGTGTCCCTCCTCTTGGGCAACAACTCGAATAGCTTCCCGAGTTGGCCGTCAAGGTATTCCAGAGCTATCCGCTGCATGTCAAGCAGTTTCGGTCCTAAGCTCTTCGGAACCGTGGCGTCCTCTCTCAAGTTCAGACACCCCTTGAGAATCGAAAACGATTCCATCACGTCATCCGAGATTCCGTTGCCGATGTCGTAGGGGTAATGTGTTTCAGGGCAGTTGACGAAGAGAAACCACTTATCGTGATCCGCGATGTTCCGCACTATAACTTCGATATTATTCAGAGGGAATGTCTTAGGATCGCGTTCGCGGAGCGGTTCCTCGTCCAGATTGGCGCCGAAGTACAGGAAGTCATCTTCGAAGTACGCCCGCAGGCAACTGCCCTCCGAGAACTGCGAAACCCCACCGACTCCGAGCACCTTGAACCCCAGGGCACGATATCCGGCGATAACGTTGTTCGCTGCGAAGAGCAGTTCGAACCGCCGTTTCTCATCGAGGGTTCGTCCCGTCTTGATCCGCCATAGCTGACACGCGGCTTCACTGTAGTAGTCCGCCAGCGGTTCCTCGAGCACAACCGGCAGGTGCCCGGCGAAGAATGAATGATGCGCGGGCACGGTGAAACTTCCATGAGTGCGCGCCCTACGCAGCTCACCGATCGACGTGATGAAGGGGATACGGGCTCCTCTTGCCACGTCGTATCTGCACGAGTCCAATGTCACGAAGACGACGTTCTTCTCACTCAGGTCGCTCATTGGCCTTCGTCATGGGTAGTGGTTGACGTGCCGGCTGAAATTCCCCGACTGGCTTGCGAACGTGAATATACGAGAAACTGCCACGGTGGTATTGGTCGTACTCAACGAACCCGGTGTCCGAAAGCATTATCCTCAGGTCTTCGAACTCGATGGGGTAGATCTCCGCCTTCAGGAGCGCGAAATAGAACTCCCAGGTGGACTCATCGTTGAGACCGGATCGGCCAAAATTGTGCGCCAGCACCAATCCCCCGCCAGGGCGCAGCACCCTGTACATCTCCAGCAGCCTTGCTCTCTTGTCCTGGATGAAGTGGAAGGCGCCGTTGAACAGGATTCCGTCGAAGCTGTTTTCCTGCAGCGGTGGCAGACCAGTGTTGAGGTCACGCAGGATGAACGTTGCCTTCGCGCCCGAATAGATGACCCTCCGCGCCTCTTCCAGCATCTCGTTGGACATGTCGACGCCGACAACCTCGCACCCGCCGACAACCACCTCGGCGAGCCGCTGCGTCCCGAAGCCGGGTCCACAAGCGAGATCCAGGAATCGCGAGCCGTAGTTGGCGAGGTCGCGAACCGCTTTGAGCCGCCCGAGGTCGTAGACCGGCTCGGTGAGGAGGTATTTCCAGTCCATGCCGCTCGTCGACAGCAGCCGTCTGCCGAAAGGCACCTTGTCTGCGGCGTCCGTCTTCAGGAACGATAGGTCGTGTCCGAGGAGGTTGCCAGCACGAGCAATCCAATTGAAGTCGGCGGCGTTGCCTCCCCATCCGTCCATGACCCGGTCGAGCTTCGCCCTCCCGAGATCCCCCGTTCCCTCACGCACCTGGGGGGCCGCGGTCTTGCGGCGATAAACCTTCTTTCCTGCGACCTCGCGCTCTTCGAGGTCGCCGCGGTCTGCGAGGCACTTCAGCATCGCAACAAGCGCCTTGGTTTTGGTTGGATGGACTCCCAACCTGCCGCCTATTTCACCGACTGTCGAAAAATGTTCGACTGCGTCGAAGAATCGGCCGTGCGCGGCGCAGGCCGCAACCTGATTGCTGACCACGTTGCTGTGCTCGACGGTGGCTTCGATCATCCGGTACGGGTCGCCTTGTATCCGCGCCATATCGACGCACATTAGCACAGAACTAGTTCCTAGTCATGCCATGTTGATCATGTAACCGAGGGTGATGGACCTTTGATCCAATAGCGAAGCCGCGTTTCGTGGCTGCACGCGGGCTACGCCGCTACTGGATGTAAGCGCCGATGGCAGCGTCTTGTTCTTCGTGGCTGGTAGGTGGCGCGTAGCCGGGTGGGAGTCCTTTAATTGAGCGATTCGATGGTGCGCCCCGCCACCGGGCCGAACGCCGCGTCCAACTACGCCGTGGCGCCGGGAGGCAGGTAGCGGTAGCCGGCGTCGGTCTCGCGGGTGAACCAGTCGTTGATCGAAGCGAGAGCCCGCTCGTTGACCTGCCCGTCGTGGATGGGGTGCATGCGACGTGGCCGCACCGCCTTGACGAAGTCGATCGCCTCCGCCAGCTTGAGCCACGAGGCGTGCGCGGGAACCAGCAGCGTGCCGACAGCCTGGTCGGGCACGTGCAGCGAGTCGCCGGGGTGGTACAGGTCGTCGACGAGGTAGCCGAGGTTCACGCAGTCCGGCTGCTCGCCGTACACGTGCGCATGCCGGCCGCCCATCGCCCTGACGCTGAAGCCGGCCAGGCTCAGGCGGTCCCCGGCTGACACCGGCCGCACGTCCAGGCCGGGGATCTCGGCTCCGGCGGGCGCGTACACGGGCGCGCCGAGGCCCGCCAGGCGCAGGCGGTCCACGTGGTCGGCGTGCTCGTGGGTCACCAGCACGGCGTCGGCTCCGCTCAGCGCGGCGGGCTCGCTCCAGATCCCCGGGTCGATCACCAGCACGCCGTTGGCGCTTTCCAGACGCACGCAGGCGTGCGTGAACTTGATGAGCTTCATGGCGCAAACATACGACCACGCCACCAGAGGCGGTTGATCATGATCTCTGCGGCGCGACACGCCGATGTCGCTGCCGCAGAGGTCGTGATCAACGCGCGGTCAGGCGGCGACCCGCTCCCGGCCCTCCTCGGGCTCCTCCATCGCGCCGGCCCAGTCGCGCCGCGGCGGGCTGCCGACGTACCGGCCGAAGAGCAACGCCAACCCGGTCGCGACGATCCAGCCGGGCACCATTTCGTACACGCCCGTGTCGGCGAGCGCCGGGACCTGCCGCCACAAGACCACCGTGATCGCTCCGCCGAGCATGCCGGCGAGGGCTCCGGCCCACGTCATGCGGGGCCAGAACAGCGACAGCAGGATCACCGGGCCGAACGCGGCCCCGAAGCCGGCCCAGGCGTACGCCACGATGTCGAGCACGCCACCGCCGCCCAGCGCGATCACGTACGCCACCACGGCCACCGCGATCACCGTGCCGCGCCCGACCCACACCAGCGTGTTGTCCGACGCGTTGCGGTTCAGGAACGCCCGGTAGAAGTCCTCCGTCAGCGCGATGGACGAGACGAGCAGCTGACTGTCGGCGGTGGACATGATCGCCGCCAGCAGCGCCGCCAACAGCATGCCCGCGATCCAGGGATTGAAGAGTTGCTGGGTCAGGACGATGAAGACGCTCTCACGGTCTTCGTACGCGAGCGGCTCGTCCAACACGCCGATGCCGACCAGGCCGACCAGCGAGGCGCCGGCGAGCGTCACGACCACCCAGGTCACCCCGATGCGGCGTGCCGCGGGGATCTCGCGCGCGCTCCGGATCCCCATGAACCGGGCCAGGATGTGCGGCTGGCCGAAGTAGCCGAGGCCCCAGGCGAGCAGCGAGATCACCCCGATCACGGTCAGCGGCGTGCCGGCGCCCCACTCGCCACCGGCCTCGGCGAGGCTGGCCTCGGCGCCCATGTCGAGCAGCGTCGGCGACTCGTCGCCCAGTGCGCCGGTGAGGGCGCCGAAGCCGCCCAGCAGGCCGATGCCGACCAGCGGGACCACCAGCAGCGCCAGGAACATCATCGTGCCCTGGATCGCGTCGGTGAAGCTCACGGCGAGGAATCCGCCGAGGAAGGAGTACAGCACGATCACCGCGACCGCCACGGTGATCGCGAGCACGGAGTCGACGCCGAAGACGCTCTCGAAGAGCACCCCGCCCGCGACGAGTCCGCTCGCCACGTACACCGTGAAGAACACCACGATGACCACCGCCGAGACGATCCGCAGCAGCCTGGTGCGGTCCTCGAACCTTTCTTCGAAGTACGCCGAGAGGCTGATCGCGTTATTCGCCCGCTCGGTGTACGTGCGCAGGCGCGGCGCCACGAACAGCCAGTTGAGGTACGTGCCGATGAGCAGGCCGATGGCGATCCAGGTGGCCCCGACGCCGGCGGCGTAGACGGCGCCGGGCAGGCCGAGCAGCAGCCAGCCGGACATGTCGCTGGCCTGTGCCGAGAGCGCGGCCGTGGGCGCGTTGAGGCTGCGACCACCGAGTGCGAAGTCGGTGAGGGTGCGAGTGCGGCTGTAGACCCAGATCCCCACCGCGATCATGACGGCGAAGTAGACGATGAAAGTGGTCAGGATAGGTGTGTTGATGTCGACCACAGATTCCTCCCTCGTTGGAGGCGCCGCTCGCCGGCCCCCGATCAGGACGGGCGGCAACGGAAGGGGCATACGGCCCGAGTGGAGCCATTCTGATCTCTCCGTTACAGGCGTGTAAACAGCTGGGCGTGTCGAGATCAGGCGTTTCGTGAGACCGCGGTCAGGCGCCGTCCAGCGATAGCGGCGTTCGGGGCGGCCGGCGGCGCCGTGCCGCAGCGTCACCTCGGCCCTGTCCTCGGCGGGCCTTCTTCAGCCGCGCGGCTACCAGACGTCGCCCTCGCGCCAATCGCAGGTCAGCTCGCCGGTGAGGTCCAGCGAGACCGTCACCGGGAACACGTAGATGCCGCCGTCCTCTTCCTCGGTGCGCTGGATGCCGGTCGGGGTGAACGCCGAAGCCGGCCCCCGCCACAGCTGCCAGCCACGCTCCGCGTAGAAGGCGGCGGCCTCGTCGGTGGCGCCCAGCGCGCCCAGGTCGTACGCCCCCCGGATCACCCGTTCCAGCGCGGCCATCATGGCGGCGGCGTGGCCACGGCGGCGCCGGTGCGCGCGCACCCCGACGCCCTCCACATAGCCGGCGCGCAGCGCCCGGCCGCCGTGCAGCAGGCGCCGCTGCACCACCGAGGCGTGCCCGATCAGCTGGTCGCCCTCCCACACCAGGGCGTGCACCCCGCCGAGAGAGTGCTCCCAGGCGTGTTCGGTCATGTCGTCGAACACCTCGTAGAGCAGAGCGCGCGCCGC
>WHSM01000277.1 GCA_009380105.1 Micromonosporaceae bacterium | reverse complement strand
CCGCCGAGCGCCGCGGCGCCGAGCACTGCCGCCGCGACCGCCGGCCACACGCCGGCCAGTTGATGCGCGAGTCCGGGCGCGGCGACGAGCGCGATGGCGACCACGGCGAAGAGGTCGGCGGCGCGCAGCGTCACCGCGGAGGCGAGGACGGGCTGCGCGGGCAGGCGGGTGCGCCGCAGCACGCTGGTCACGCGCAGCACCTCCCCCAGTCGCATCGGCAGCACGTGGTTGCCGAGCAGGCTGACGTGCAGCGCGGCCCAGGCGTGGCCGAGCGACAGGCCGGGCAGGGTGAGCCGCCAGGACCAGGCGCGGAGCGCGAACGCCAGCGCGTACGCACCGAGCGCCGCGAGCACCGGGACGGGAGCGCCGGCGACGGCCCGCAGCGCGGCGGGGACGTCGGAGAGATCGACGGTGGCGACGAGGTAGGCGACGGAGCCGACCAACACGAGCCCGCCGAGCAGCAGGCGGGCCAGCCGCCGCCCCTTGGCCCGAGCCGGGCCCTCCGCACACTTCATCGACGCTCCTCTGGCTTCGACAGGAAGGTAAGGCTACGCTAAGCGGCCAGAAGGTAAGGCTAAGCTAAGCGACACTTCGGAGGACAGCAGGTCCGCCGACAACGGCCGCGGGACTGAAGGGAGGGGCTGATGACCTCTGTGGTCACTGGCGCAGCCGGGTTCATCGGCCGCGCCCTGGCGCAACACCTGGTCGAGCGCGGGGAGCATGTGATCGCGATCGACCGCCGACCCCAGCCGCCCCTCCCCGCGGCGCCGGTCGCCGGGCGTCTGACCGTGCTCACCGCGGACCTGACCAGCGACGACGCGGCCGTCCGCGCCGCGCTCGCCGACGCGGACCAGGTGTACCACCTGGCCGGATGCCCCGGAGTGCGCGACCGCGCCGCCGATGTCGAGGCCCGCCGCCAGCGCGACAACATCGACGCGACAGCCGCGGTGCTCGCAGCTGTTCCGCTCCGCACCCCGCTCGTCGTCACGTCCTCCTCGTCGGTGTACGGCGGCTCGGCCCACGGCCGACCCAGCGCCGAGGACCAGCCGCTACGACCTCGCGGCGGGTACGCCCGCAGCAAAGCCGCCGCCGAGCGACTCTGCCTGCAACGGCTCGAAGCCGGCGGCGTGGTCGCCGTGGCGCGGCCGTTCACGGTGGCCGGCGAGCACCAGCGCCCCGACATGGCGATCTCCCTGTGGCTCGCCGGCGCCCGCGCCGGCCTGCCGCTGCGAGTCCTCGGCTCACCGGACCGGACCCGGGACATCACCGACGTGCGCCACGCCGCGCAGGCGCTCGTCGATCTCGCCGATAGGGAAACCTCGGGACTGGTCAACATCGGCACCGGCGCCGGCCACACGCTCCGCGACCTGGTCACCGCTGTGGCGCACGCGCTCGACACCGAGGTCCGCACCCTGGTCGAGCCGGCCCACCCGGCCGAGGTGACGGACACGCTGGCCGACACCCGGCGACTACGCCGCCTCGTCGGCTGGGCGCCCACGACCGACCTGCCCGACCTGATCGCGCGCCAGGCCGCCGCGGCCGAGGCGCCGGCCCCGCTCGCCGTGCCGGCATGACGGCTGCCCACGACACCGCGCTCGCCGGGACCAGCGTCCGGCGGCGGCTACTGGCGCCGATGGCGCTGGTCTTCCTGATCGCGACCGTCGCCGCCGCGCTCGGCATCGGCGTGCGCGCCACGTTCGGCGCCCACGTGGCGGTGGACGAGCCGCAGTACGTGCTGACCGCGCTGAGCCTGATCGAGGACGGCGACCTCGACATCTCCGACGAGCTCGCCGAACAGCGCTGGCGCGACTTCGCCGACCAGGAGCCGCCGCAGCAGACCGAGGTGCTCGACGGGGGCCGGCAGCTCAGCCCGCACGACCCGCTGCTGCCGCTCCTGCTGGCCGTCCCGATGGGCCTCGGCGGCTGGGTCGCGGCGAAGCTCACCCTGTCGCTGCTCGCCGGGTTGCTCGCCGCGCTGACGCTGTGGACCGCGGTGCGCCGCTTCCGGATCGCGCCACGGCTGGCCGTCGTCGGCGTCGCGCTCGCGTTCGCTTCCGCTCCTTTCGCTGTGTACGGCCAGCAGGTCTACCCCGAGCTGCCGGCCGCCCTGGTCGCGATGGGCGCGGTCGCGGCGGTCACCGGGCCGGCCCGCCCCCGGAATCTGGTGCTCGTCGTGGCCGCCGTCACGGCGCTGCCGTGGCTGTCGGTGAAGTACGCGCCGGTCGCCGCCGCGTTCGCGGTGATCGCGGGGGTGCGATGGCAGCGCGCCGGGCGAACCCGGGACGTCGGCTACGCGGCGGCGGCGCTGGCAGCGATGGGCGTGGCATACCTCGGAATCCACCGGCTGGTCTGGGGCGGCTGGACCGTGTACGCCAGCGGCGACCACTTCCAGCAGTCCGGCGAGCTCGGAGTGATCGGCATCGAGCCGAACCTCGTCGGCCGGGGACTGCGCCTGGTCGGGCTGCTCGTCGACTCCGACTACGGGCTGGTCGCCTGGCAGCCGGCGTGGCTGCTGCTCGTGCCCGCGATCGCGTTCCTGGTCCGGCGGCGCCCGCCCGGTTGGGTCGCCCTGGCCGCGCCGCTGCTCACGGGTTGGCTGGTGGCGACGTTCGTCGCGTACACGATGCACGGCTTCTGGTGGCCCGGCCGGCAGTTGGTCGTGGTGCTGCCGTTGGCGCTGCTGACGATCCTCTGGCTGCTCGGCGAGAGTTCGACGCTGATGCGCGGCCTCGCCGGCGCGCTCGGCGCCGTCGGCGTCGTCACCTACGCCTGGCTGCTCGTCGACGGCTACGACCGGCACATCACCTGGGTCTCCGAGTTCCAGCGGGTCGGCGCCCCCTTCTACCAGGCGCTGCGCCCCGTGCTGCCGAACTACCGCGCGGACTTCCTCGTCCCGCACCTGATCTGGTGCGTGGCGCTGGTCGCGCTCCTGATCGCGGGGTGGCGCCACGCCCGCCCCCGCGTCACCCCGAACCCCGGGAACGGTCCCTCCGTCCCGGCGGCTGCGTCGACGGCCGAGCCGTCGACTGCCGAACCCGTCCACTGGCGTACCACAGAAGGAGTTCTCACGATGAAGTTGAAACTACGTCGCCGCGCCTCGGGCGTCGCCGCTGTCGCGGCCGCGCTCCTGCTGGCGCTCTCCGGCTGCGGGGGCGCCAACGACGACGGCAGCGGCTCCGGCTCGGGCTCCGGGTCCGGCAGCGGCTCGGGTTCGGGCTCCGCCTCGACGGAGTGACCGAACCGGCCGGGCCTGTGCGGCCTGTGGGGCTCCTCAGAGCCGAACAGGCTCTCAGGCCCGGCCGACCAATCCCCGCCCAGCGTGAGGCGCCGGAACCCTCGGAAGGAACGTCATGCTCACCGCTTTCTTCATCATGTTGCGCGAGGGCTTCGAAGCGGCTCTCGTGGTCGCGATCCTGTACGCGTACGTGCGCCGCACCGAACGCCACGACCTGGTACGCCCGATCTGGGCCGGCGTGATCGCGGCCAGCGCCGTCTCCATCGGCACCGGCGTCGCGATCCACCTGACCGTGGAGTCGCTGGCCGGCGCCGCGCGTTTGCGCGCGTTCGCCCTGATCTCCGTGTTCGCCGTGATCGTGCTCACCTGGATGGTCTTCTGGATGCGCCGCCACGCCCGCGGGCTGCGCGGCGAACTCCAGCACAGCATCGACGTCGCCGCCACCGCGCGCGGCAGCATCGGGCTCGCGGTCGGGCTCGCCTCGTTCTTCGCCGTGCTGCGCGAAGGGCTGGAGGCCGCCCTGTTCCTGATCGCGGCCGCGACCACCGACGACGGCCTGCGGGTGGCGATCGGCGGCCTGGTCGGCCTGACCATCGCCTGTGTGATGGGCTATCTCGTGGTGCTCGGCGGTCGGCGGCTGCCGCTGCGTCAGTTCTTCCAGGTCACCGGCGTGATGCTGATCGTCTTCGCCGCCGGGCTGCTCTCCCGCACGGTGATGTTCCTGCAGGTGGCCGGCGACCTGCCGATCCTCTGGGACAACGTGTACGACCTGACCGCGTACGACGTGCTGACCGTGCGCACGGAGACCGGCAAGTTCCTCGGGGCCATGTTCGGCTGGGATCCCCGCCCCTCGATCGAGCAGGTGGTGGCGTACCTGGGCTACTCGCTGACCGTGGGCTACCTGTTCCTGCGGCCGTCCCGCGAAGCCGCCCCGACCAAGGGGACCGAGCCGGCCAGGCAGACCGAGCCGGCCGCGCAGACTGACTAGCATGCCTCGGAGAACGCCGGCTCCGGGCGAACCAGCTGTGGCCTGGACTCAGACTGCGCGGCGCGGGACTCCGGCCGCAGCATCGTCACCGCGACCACGATCGCCACGACCACCAGCACCGCTCCGATCAGGAAGCCCAGGTGGTAGCCCTCGAGCAGAGCGTCCGCCACCGGCTTGCCCGCGGCGATCAACTCCTGGCTGCGGGCGCCGGACAGCGTCGCCAGCACCGCCAGCCCCAGCGCCGCGCCGACCTGCACCGTGGTGTTGACCAGCCCGGACGCCAGGCCCGCGTCTTGCTGCGTGGCGCCCGACATGGCCAGCGTCATCAACGCCGGGAACGAGGTCCCGATGCCGGTGCCGAGCAGCAGAGACGAGGGAAGCACATCGATCAGGTAGCCGCCGTCCATGGGCGCCCGGGCGAACAGCGCCAGCCCTGCCGCGATCAGCACCAGGCCCGGCAGTAGGGTACGCCGGGCGCCGAACCGCATGATCAGCTTCTCTGAGTAGCGCACCGACAGGGTCCCCATCACCACGGTGGTGGGCAGGAACGCCAGTCCGGTGGCCAGGGCGTCGTACTTCAGGATCCGCTGCAGGTAGAGCACGCCGAGGAAGAACATCCCGAACATGCCGGCCACCGTCAGACCCTGGATCAGGTTGGCGCCGGAGACGGCGCGGGAGCGGAAGATCCGCAGCGGGATCAGCGGGGTGCGGGCGGTCGCCTCGCGCGCCAGGAAGCCGACCATCAGGCCGATCGAGATCGCGCCGAGCAGCAGGGTGCGGCCGGCGGTCCAGCCGAGCTCGGCGGCCGGGCTGACGATAGTGTAAACGCCGAGCATCAGCGAGCTGGTGATCAGCCCCGCGCCCAGCACGTCGGCGCCTTTCGCGAACCCGGTGCCCTTGTCGTTTTCCAGGTAGCGCACCGCCGCCACGGCGGTCGCGATGCCGATCGGAATGTTGATGAAAAAGATCCAGTGCCAGTTCAGCGCCTGGGTCAGCACCCCGCCGGCGAGCAGCCCGACCGATCCTCCGGCGGAGGCCACGAAGGCGTACACGCCGATGGCTTTGGCCTGCTCCCGCGGCTCCGGGAACATGGTGACGATCATGCCCAGGATGACCGCCGAGGTCATCGCGCCGCCCACGCCCTGCACGAAGCGGGCGCCGATCAGCATCCACTGGCTCTGCGCGACACCGCAGAGCACCGACGCCACGGTGAACACCGCCAGGCCGGTCAGGAACACGCCGCGGCGGGAGACCAGGTCGCCCAGCCGCCCGGAGAGCAGCAATAGCCCGCCGAACGCGATCAGGTACGCGTTGACCACCCAGGCCAGGCTCGACTGCGAGAAGCCCAGGTCGCTCTGGATAGCCGGCAGTGCCACGTTCACCACGGTGGCGTCGAGAACGATCATCAACATGCCGACGCAGAGCACCACCAGCGCCGTCCACCGGGTGCGGTCTTCCGCCGGGCTCGGCGTGTCCTGCTCGGCTGCCGGGCTCGGCGTGTCCTGCTCGGTCAGTTCCATCGTGGCGCTCATCGGGAGTTCCTCCACCCTCGAAATGTCGAATCACCGGTGCAGACCAGACCGGGGCGGAAAACTCATCGGCCGGCGCGATGAGTTTTCCGCCGGCTGCGAGTCTGCATGGGTGAAGGGCTTTTCCGCTCGTACGAAGGAGAAAGACATGGCACCGCAGATCGGCAGCGTGCTGCTCGCCAGCACCAACCCAACGGCACTGCGCGACTGGTACGTCGAGGCATTCGCGCCGCAGGTCGACAAGACCCCGGACGGCGCCTACGACGTGCTGAACTTCGACGGCTTCTACGTGATGATCGACAGTCGCGACGACATCGGCGAGCGCAACCCGGAGCCGGGCCGGCTGATCGTCAACGTCGAGGTCGACGACGCCCGAGGGGTCGCCGCGAAGCTCGACGGCATGAACGGGACGTGGCTGGCGGAGCT
>WHSM01000284.1 GCA_009380105.1 Micromonosporaceae bacterium | reverse complement strand
TGGCGAGGGTCTCCAAGTCGGCGTGCACGTGGCCTCCACGGTCTCGTTGCGTTTAGCAACGTCGATCATGGAGGCCCTCGCCATTTCCGCAACCCCGCCCCGGAATCACTCGTCTAGGGACGGCGGTCCTTCAGCACTGTGTTCACCGCGTCGCCGAGCTGGATCAGCCCGCCAACTCCGAGCAGCAGCCACACCGTGGCGGCCATGGTCGCGGCCCCGATCGCCAGCTCCGCGGACACCAGGTGCGCCACGCCGGACAGCGCCAGGCCGGCCGCTGAGACCGACACCCGCATCGGCAGCTCGGCCATGGTGACGGTGGCGGCGCGGTTCGCCCCGACAAGGGTCGCCTGGAGGCGCACGTACTCGTGCAGCCAGGCCACGCCGCAGGCGCCGACGACCAGCCAGCTCGGCGCACCGGCCAGCCAGAGCGCTGTCAGCCAGCACGCCTCGCCGATCCGGCAGGCCGCCGCCTGATACACGGTGCCCCACGGCGTGGCGCGTCCGGTGATCACGGCGACCGCACCGTCGACGGTCCCCGCGAGCGCTGTGACCAGCACGAATGCCCCAGCGGCTGTCGCCCAGCCAGGGCCCAGGAGCATCACCAGCGGCGCCGCGACGCTGCCCAGCAGACCGATCGAGGTCAGGGTGTTGGCGCTGATCCGCTGCCGGGCGAGCGGACGTCCACACAGGTACGCCAGTCGCAACCAGCCCCGGATCGCCCATGTGGCGCGGCGTGGATCGAGTCCTCCGTGCACTGCCGACCACCTGGCGGCGTAGCCGTCCCAGGTGTCAACGGTCAGCTGAGGAGTTCCCACCGCACCTCGACGGTCGTCGTGACGTCAAGTTCGCCCTGCTCCACCGGCATGGCCTCCATGGCGGCCATGCGCATGGGATAAGGCGGAGGATACCCCCCGTTGACCTCACGCATCGTGATCACCACGCCGAGTCGCCGTCCGGCGAGTTCCGCGTACTGGGTCGCGGCCGCGTGCGCGTCGGCGAAGGCCCGCTGCCGCGCCTGGACGCGCGCGGCGGCGTACTCGTCGCTGTCGCGGTCGATGTCGAAGGCGACCGCGTGCAGCCGCGCCTCGTCCCCGGCCGCGGCGATCGCCGCGCTGATCAACTCGCCTGCCCGGTCCAGGTCCCGGAGTCTGACGGTCAGCTCCTGCACGGCGGTCCAGCCTCGCGGCTGACCGGTGTGGTCATGCGCCTGGTGCAGCGTCGAGCCGGACGTGCGCCGGTCCCGATCGGCCACTGCGCCCTCGCGCAGCGCGGCGGCCAACGCCGTCATCGCCACCGAGCAGCGGTCCAGCGCCTCCTGCACCCCGGTCGTCGTGGCCTCGGCGCCGAGCCGGGCCGTCAGCACGTCGGGCGGCAGCGAGACCCGCCCCGTTCCGGTCACGACGACGCCGGTCAGGGCGCTGTTCTCCGACTCTGACATTCCGATGCGCCTCCCAGCCGTCAGCCGGCCGCCGTCAGCCGGCCGCCGCCGCGCGCCGCCGGCCCGGCCTCGGCGGAGACCTTGAGGTTCTGCCACACCTCGCGCGTCGCCGTGGACCGGTTGAGTGTGTAGAAGTGGATCCCGGGCGCGCCTTCGGCGAGCAGCTTCGCCGACAGCTCGGTCGCCACCTCGACCCCGATCGCGCGCACCGCCTCGACGTCGTCGGCGACGGCGAGCAGCCGCTCCGCCAGGTCCCGCGGGAACTCCGTGCCGGACAGCTGCGCGAAGCGCTGGATCTGCCGGACGTTGGTCACCGGCATCACGCCGGGCACCACCGGCACGTCGCAGCCGTGCGCCGCCGCGGCGTCCCGCAGCCTGGCCCAGTCCTGCCAGTGGAAGAAGAACTGGGTGATCGCGAAGTCCGCCCCGGCCCGGCACTTGGCGACGAAGTGGCGCACATCTGTCTCGAGGTCCGGGGAGCGAGAGTGCTTCTCCGGGAACGCCGCCACGCCGACGCAGAAGTCGCCCGACTCTTTGATCAATTTCACCAGTTGGTACGCATAGCTGTAACCGTCGGGATGCGGCTGCCACTCGCCGAGCGGGTCGTCGGGCGGGTCGCCGCGCAGCGCGAGGATGTTCCGCACGCCGGCGCCGGCGTACCGGCCGATCATGTGACGCAGCTCGGCGACCGAGTGGTTCACCGCCGTGAAGTGCCCCATCGGCAGCAGCGTGGTCTCGGTGGCGATCCGCTCGGTGACCTCCACCGTCTTGTCGCGGGTGGAGCCTCCGGCGCCGTAGGTCACCGAGACGAACGACGGCTGCAACGGCTCCAGCTCGCGGATCGCCTGCCAGAGCAGCAGCTCGCCGTCCGCGGTCTTCGGCGGGAAGAACTCGAACGAGAAGGTCGGCCCGTCGGATCGGACCAGATCGCCGATGGAGGGGCTCTGGCCGGGAAGTCGAGACGCTGCGCCGATCGCCACGTTGTGCACCCTAACTGGTCGTCCGGTCCAGGATCGTCCGTGCAAGATCCGTCACAGCTCAAGGGTACGGCGTCGCCCGCCAGCTAATGTCCTGCGCCGGAGCCTCACGTGTTGTGACCAACCGGCCCGGCGCAGGAGACTGACCTGGGGGCTCGCTCGACAGAGACGTCAGGGGATCGCTCGACGGAGGACAAGATGCAGGTGACGCCGCCTGTCGACAGCCGATTACGCGCCCGTCTGGACAGCGAGCTGGAGTTGTTCCTCGCCGCCCGCCGCAAAGAGCTGGCCGACATCGACCCGGGCCTCTGGCCGGTCGCCGACACTCTCGAATCGTTCGTCCTGCGTGGCGGCAAACGGCTGCGTCCCGCCTTCGCGTACTGGGGCTGCCGAGGCTGCGGCGGGGACGACAGCGCCGAGCTGATCACCGCGATCGCGGCGCTGGAGCTGCTGCATGCCGGGGCCCTGATCCACGACGACGTGATGGACGCCTCGGACACCCGACGCGGCCAACCCGCTGTGCACCGGCAGTTCAGCGACCGGCACAGTCGCCGCTCCTGGGTCGGGGATCCGGAGTCGTTCGGCCGCTCCGCGGCCATCCTGCTCGGCGACCTGTGCCTGGTCTGGTCGGACGAGATGTACAGCCAGTCCGGCCTCGACCCGCGCCGGCTGCAGGCCGCCAGACAGCATTACGACGCGATGCGCACCGAGGTGATGACCGGCCAGTACCTCGACGTGTTGGCGCAGGCCAGCCGGGACACGTCCGTGGAGCAGGCGAGCAAGGTGGCGCGCTACAAGAGCGCGAAATACACCGTGGAGCGCCCGCTGTTGATCGGCGCCTCGCTCGCGGGCGCCAGCGGCGAGCAGCTCGCGGCGTACGCCGGCTACGGGCTCCCACTCGGCGAGGCCTTCCAGCTGCGCGACGATGTCCTCGGCGTGTACGGGGACCCGGCGCAGACCGGCAAGCCAGCAGGCGGTGACCTGCGGGAGGGCAAGCGCACGTACCTGGTCGCCGCCGCCATGGAGGACGCCGACGAGGCCGACCGCGCGGTGATCCGCCGACTGCTCGGCGACCCTGCCCTGGACGAGCCGGGCATCGCCGAGCTGCAGGAGATCATCACGCGGACCGGGGCGTTGTCGCGCACTGAGCGACGGATCGCGGATCTGACGGCCGCCGCGCTGGCATCGCTCGCCTCCGTGCCGGTGGAGCCGGAGGCGGAGCAGGCGTTGCGCGATCTCGCCACCGCCGCCACCCGTCGCGCGCGGTGACGCCGCGGTCAGAGCAGCGGTAGGTCGTCGGCCGGGCCGTGGCCGCGGAGCAGGAGGAACAGCGGGACCAGCTCGGTCTGGGCGCGGGCCGCCGCGGCGTCGGCGAACACCTCCCGCGCGACCGGCCAGCCGGCGGGGTCGCGCTCGGCGTACACCCCGTAGTGCCGCCACAGCAGCACATGGCCGCGTCCCGGCAGCCAGGACAGGTCCGCCAGGCAGTCGGCCAGGGCGTCGAAGTTGTGGCCGAACCAGGCCGGCAACGCGAGTCCTTCGGCGCACATGTCGAAGAACCGCTCCCGGTCCGTCGTAGCGCGGCCTTCCAGCAGGTGGCAGCCCCAGTCGACGCTCGCCAGCTCACGCCGCATCGCCGCGGGGTGCGCACGCGAGGTCCACCGGTAGACGCCGGGCGGCCTGGTCCCGTCGAGCAGCGTGTTGAGCCTGGCCCGCGCCGTGCTCATACCGCCGCCTCGGTTCGCTCGGTCACAGCCGCACCTGCCGGAAGGTTCGATAGTGGTCGGACGTGTAGTAGACGTCGCCGTCCCGCCCGACCACGAGCCGTCGGGCGCCGCGATCTGACTCCCCCGGGGTCCGCACGGTGTACTCGCGGTAGTAGCCGCGATCCCGATCCGGAAGCCGTCCCTCGCGGTTGAAGAACACCTGGTCGTCCTGCGGATACTCGTACGGGCCGCCGCGCGCGATCGTGTCGAGCACGTCGCGGGCCTCGGAGGGCAGGTCGCCGACCGCGACGCGCGGCAGCCCGGAACTCGGTGTGTCGGACGCCGACGGCGCCGGCCCTCCGGGCGACACCCCGGGCTGGGGCGACGAACTCACCCCGGCCGACTCCACGCCGACGGCGCAACCGCCGAGCCACACGAACGCGCAGAGCGCGATCACGGTCAGGAGCGCCGCGCCATGACCTCGCGCGCGCAGGCGCGAAATGCCCATCTGAGCTCGTGCCCCCTCTCGACGCCCGCCGCCCCCCGGCACGTCAGAGGGGGACAGTGTGAGGGCCCCGGACAGAAGCCCGCAAGCCCGCCGGCAGCCGAGTTCACCCTGACTTAACCCGAAATTTCCACCGATACGGCGTCGAGACGCGTCAAAATCCGAGCGCCTGCGCCCGGCGCTTGACCTCGGTGGCCAGCGGGCCGCTCAACGCCTCGGCGGGTGCCCCAGGGAGTGAATCGTCATCGGCATACAGCCACCTAAATGTCTCTTCGTCGTTGTATCCAGCGTCGTCCAACAAGGTCAGCACACCAGGAAGGTGTTTCAGCACGTTGTCGTTAGCCAGCAACTCCGCAGGCACCCGCAGCACGCCGTCGCGTCGCACGGCGAGCAGGTCGCGGTCGCGGATCATCTGTCGCACCCGGGTCACCGGGATGTCCAGCCGCTCCGCGACGTCTGGCAGAGTCAGCCATCCGGCGGGCCGGTCAGCTTGTGGCTGCGATGTGTCGGTCACCCCAACACATTGCCACGTCGTGGGGCGAGCCCACCATGAAGGCCCAAAAAGGTCTAGGGTGCGGCCGATGGGAACCGACAAGGCGAACGCGACGAGAGACGTCGCGGATGGTGTGGTGGACGGCGTGGTTGACTCCCGTGAAGACGACGTGACGGGCTCTGCGGCACACGAGGACAAGGCGGCGGGCGATCAGGCGAACGAGGGCCGGCCCGTCGCCGAGACCGGCCGCGACGGCGATCAGGCCGCCGCTGGGACCGACAGCGACGACGAGCGCGCGAACGCGGAGTCAGCTGTCGACAGCGCTCCGGCGGTCGACGTCTCGGTCGTCGCCGAAGCCGACAGCTCCCCGCCCCAGGTGACCGCTCCCGCGCCGGAGACGCCACCGGCCGACGACGTGTTGACCCCGCCGCTCGGCACGCCGGCGCCTCCCCCGCAGCAGGGTGACTGGCAGGCGGCCGCACCCGAGCACCCCGCCGTGATGGCTCACGCCAGCGAACGCGACCTCGCACACCCCGACGATCTCGATCACGACGAGGAGGAGTGGTACGAGGAGTACCAGGACGCGGCGCTGTTCGCGGCGATCTTCTCCGCGCCGTCTCTGGCGCTGGCCGCGTTCGTCTTCGCGCTCACCGGGCTCCTCGGCGGGATGATCCCCCAGTCGCTGCCGTACCTTGTCGACCCCCTTGACCCCCAGGCCAACCCGGCGTTTCTGCTCGGGTTGATCATGCTGGGATTCGCGATCGTCGCGGCGTCACTCGGCCTGGCCGCGATGCTGCGATCGATCGGCTCACCGCTGAACTGGCCCCGTTACCTGGGCGGCGCGGCGGTGTTGCTCGCACTCCTCATGGCCCTCCAGTCCGTTCTCCTGATCGTCCTCGCCGGGCAAAACGCCGGGCCGGGCGGAATGAGCTGAGC
>WHSM01000025.1 GCA_009380105.1 Micromonosporaceae bacterium | reverse complement strand
GGACGCCGCGGCGGACCTGCCGCCGTCCGAGCAGGTCGCCGCGTACGAGTCCGCGCACCGGGTGCTGCAGGACACCCTGGCGACCATCGATGAGGCCTGACCTGGCGTCCGGCCCGCCGCGGCTTCGGTGATGGCGCGGCGGGTTCGTCTGGACCGGGAGCTGGTGCGCCGCCGGCTCGCCCGGTCCCGGGAACACGCCGTGGAGCTCATCGAGGCCGGGCGTGTGACCGTGCGGGGCAACGTGGCGCGCAAGCCGGCCACGATGGTCGAGCCCGCGGAGCCGGTGGCCGTCGATCCCGGTGACGCGGACAAGCAAGCGGGCCAGGAATACGTCTCGAGGGGCGGGCACAAGCTCGCCGGGGCGCTCGCCGCGTTCGCCCCGCTTGGGCTCGCGGTGGCCAGACGCCGGTGCCTGGACGCGGGCGCCTCCACCGGCGGGTTCACCGACGTGCTGCTGCGCGCGGAAGCCCGCGAGGTGGTCGCCGTGGATGTCGGCTACGGCCAGCTCGCGTGGTCGCTGCGCACCGATCCGAGGGTGCGTGTCGTCGACCGCACCAACGTGCGCGCCTTGACCGCGGAGGCGATCGGCGGTCAGGTCGAGTTGACGGTGGCCGACCTGTCGTTCATCTCGCTGCGGCTCGCGCTGCCCGCGTTGGCCGTGTGCACCGCCGGCGCCGGCGATCTCGTCCTCATGGTGAAGCCGCAGTTCGAGGTCGGGCGCGGCCGGGTCGGCAGCGGCGGCGTGGTGCGGGATCCGCGGCTTCGGGCGGAGGCGGTGCTCGGGGTCGCGGAGACGGCTGGGACGATGGGACTAGGGGTCGCCGGGCTCGCGGTAAGTCCGCTGCCGGGACCGGCCGGGAACGTGGAGTTCTTCCTCTGGCTGCGTGGTGGCGCCCCGCCGGCGGACCCGCGTGAGATCGCGCGGGCGGTGGGCGAGGAGGTCGCCTGATGGGAGCGTGTCGGCGATGACGCGTGAGGCGCTGCTGGTCACTCACACCGGCCGCCAGGACAGCACGGACCACGCCCGCACGGTGGCCTCGGATCTGATCGCCGCGGGCTTCCGGGTGCGGGCGCTCGCGGCCGAGTCCGGCGACCTCGGCCTGCCCGAGATCGTGCCGGTGGACGAGGAGAAGGCCGCTCAGGACGTGGAGATCGTCTTCGCGCTGGGCGGCGACGGCACTCTGCTGCGCGCCGCTGAGCTGGCCCGGCCGGTGGGCGCGCCGCTGCTCGGCATCAACCTGGGCCGGGTGGGGTTCCTCGCCGAGGCCGAGATCCACGATCTGGACCAGGCGGTGCGCGACGTGGTCGCCCGCGACTACGCCGTCGACGAGCGGCTCACCGTGGACGTCACGGTGGACCAGGACGGCGTGCGCGTGGCGGAGTCGTGGGCGCTCAACGAGGCGACCGTGGAGAAGGGCGACCGGGAGCGGATGCTCGAGGTCCTGGTGGAGGTGGACGGCAGGCGCCTGTCCCGGTACGGCTGCGACGGGGTGGTCTGCGCGACCCCGACCGGCTCGACGGCGTACGCGTTCTCGGCCGGCGGGCCGGTGGTGTGGCCGCAGGTCGAGGCGCTGCTGCTGGTGCCGATCAGCGCCCACGCCCTGTTCAGCCGGCCGCTGGTCGCGTCTCCGACGTCGACGTTGGCGATCACCATCGAGCCGTACGCGCACCACGCCGTGCTCTCCTGCGACGGGCGGCGGGTGTACGAGTTGGCGCCCGGTAGCCGGGTCGAGGTGCGGCGCGGCGCGCTGCCGGTGCGGGTGGTGCGCCTCAGCCCGCGACCGTTCACCGACCGGCTGGTGGCGAAGTTCGCGCTCCCGGTGGAGGGCTGGCGCGGCAACGCCAGGTAAGCGCGGCAACGCCAGGTAAGCGCGGCGACGCCCGGCCTTTCCGGCCGTTCTGCGGGGGCTGACGCGAGTATCACTGTGGATAACGGATGTCGATGGGTGCCTCGGACCCGCGGGGCCGGTAGTGTCTGGTAGCTGTGCTGGAGGAACTGCGGATCAGTGGTCTCGGGGTCATCGATGACGCGACCCTGGGCCTGCACCCAGGGCTCACGGTGATCACCGGTGAGACCGGCGCCGGAAAGACGATGGTCGTGGCCGGGCTCGGGTTGCTCTTCGGGGGCCGGGCCGATGCCGGACGGGTTCGCCCCGGCGGCGGACGCGCGGTGGTGGAAGGGGTGCTGCGCACCGGCGGCGACGCGGCGACGCGGCGACGCGGTGTGGCGGCGGCGCTGGCCCGGGTGGCGGAGGCGGGGGCCGAGCCCGAGGCGGACGGATCGCTGATGCTGTCGCGTTCGGTCACGGCCGAGGGGCGTTCCCGGGCGCACGTGGCCGGCCGGGGGGTGCCGGTGAGCGTGCTGAGCGAGATCGGCGGCCAGATCGTCGCGGTGCACGGCCAGTCCGACCAGCTGCGGCTGCTGCAGCCTGCCGAGCAGCGCTCCGCTCTCGACCGGTACGCCGGCGCCGACCACGAGAAGCTGCTTGCCCGCTACCGGCAGGCGTACCAGGAATGGCGCCGCGCCGACGAGGCGCTGACCGACCTGCGCGCCAACGCCCGGGAGCGCGCCCAGCAGGCGGATCTGCTGCGGCTGGGGCTGGCCGAGATCGACGCGGTGCGGCCGGAGCCGGGCGAGGAGGAGGCGCTGCGAGCCGAGGCGACGCGGCTGGAGCACGCCGAGAGCATCCGGCAGGCGGTTGACGCGGCGCACCTGGCGCTGGCTGGCGATGCCGACGACCCGGCCGGCGGCGGTGACGCCGGCGCTCTGCTGGGGGAGGCGCGCCGGCTGTTGGAAGGCTCGTCGCAGGTGGACTCCCGGCTCGGGGATCTGGCGCGCCGGCTGGAGGAGGCGGCGACCCTGGTGGGGGAGGTGGCGCTCGAGCTGTCCAGCCACGCGGAGGACCTCGATGCCGATCCGGCGCGGCTGGCGTCGGTGAACGAGCGGCGGGCCGCGCTGCGCTCGCTGACCCGCAAGTACGCCGAGGACATCGACGGCGTGCTGGCGTGGGCGGAGCAGGCTCGGGCGCGCCTGGCCGAACTGGACACCTCCGACGAGGCGATCGCGGTCCTGGAGGCGGAGCGGGATCAGCACGCCGCGCAGGCGGCGGACCTCGCGGCCCAGATCACCCAGTCCCGGCACCGGGCGGCCGGTGACTTCAGCGACGAGGTGACGCGGGAGTTGACGGGCCTGGCGATGCCGCATGCGCAGGTGGTGGCCCACGTGGCCCCACTGTCCGAGGCCAAGGCCCCGGCAGCCCTGATCGTGGGCGACGAGCGGATCCCCGCCGGCCCTGACGGCGCGGACGAGGTGGAGCTGCGGTTGACCGCCAACCCCGGCGCGCCGGCGCTGCCGTTGCAGCGCGGCGCTTCCGGCGGCGAGCTGTCCCGGGTGATGCTCGCGGTCGAGGTGGTGTTCGCGGGAGTCGGCGGCCCGCCGACGCTGGTCTTCGACGAGGTCGACGCCGGAGTAGGCGGCCGGGCAGCGGTGGAGGTGGGGCGGCGGCTGGCGCGGCTGGCCCGCCGGCACCAGGTGATCGTGGTGACGCATCTGCCGCAGGTCGCCGCGTTCGCCGACCGTCACCTGCTGGTGGCGAAGGACTCGACCGGCGCGGTCACGACCAGCGGGGTCCGGCTGGTGGAGGACACGGAGCGGGCCCGGGAGCTGGCGCGGATGCTCGCCGGCATGCCGGACAGCGATCTCGGCGTGGCGCACGCGGAGGAGCTGCTCGCCGTGGCGGAGCGCGAGAAGCGGTCGGCCGCCGCGTAGCCCAGCGGCAAAGTCGCATGTCGCGCCGCGGGTATCGGGCCTGAAGGCGCCAAGATGGCCCGTGATGCGCTTACCTGCACTGCGTCGCACCCGGCCAGCGGAGCCGGACCCGATCGCCGGTCCGGCACGGGCAGACCGGCGGACGAAGCGGCTGCTCGGCCGGCTGCGGCCCGGCGACGTCGCCGTCATCGACCACGTGGACCTCGACAGGGTGACGGCCGACGCGCTGGTGGCACGGGAGGTGGCGGCCGTGGTGAACGCCAAGCCCTCCATCTCCGGCCGCTACCCGAACCTCGGCCCCGAGGTGCTGGTGCGGGCCGGTGTCCCGCTCGTCGATGACGTGGGCGAAGAGGTCTTCCACAAGGTGCGGGACGGTGCCGTGCTCCGCCTCGACGGCGACGCGGTCTACCTCGGCGAGGAGGTGGTCGCCCGCGGGGCGCGGCAGGACTCGGACTCGGTCGCCTCCGCGATGGAGCACGCCAAGGACGGCCTGTCGGTGCAGCTGGAAGCATTCGCCGCCAACACGATGGAGTACCTCAAGCGGGAGCGGCAGTTGCTGCTCGACGGCGTCGGGGTGCCGGACGTGGTGACCCGGATCGCCGGGCGGCACGCCGTGATCGTAGTGCGGGGGTACGACTACGAGTCGGACCTGGAGCTGCTGCGGCCGTACCTGGAGCGGTTCACGCCGGTGCTGATCGGTGTGGACGGCGGCGCCGACGCGCTGGTCGAGGCCCGTTTCACGCCCGACATGGTCATCGGCGACATGGACGCGGTCTCCGACGAGGTCCTGCGCTGCGGAGCCGAGATCGTCGTGCGGGCGCACCCTGACGGCCGGGCGCCCGGCCTGACCAGGATCCAGCAGCTCGGTCTGTCGGCGGTCACGTTCCCGGCGGCGGCCACCAGTCAGGACATCGCGCTGCTGCTCGCCGACGACAAGGGCGCCGAGCTGATCGTCACGGTCGGTGCGCACGCCACGCTGGCGGAGTTCCTGGACCGGGGCCGCGGCGGCATGGCCTCCACGTTCCTGACCCGGCTGCGGGCCGGCGGCAAACTGGTCGACGCCAAGGCGGTCGCCCGGTTGTTCCGGCACAGCCCCGGCACGTCGTCGATCGCGACGCTCGTGGTGACGGCGCTGGCGGCCATGGCGGCGACCCTGTCCGCGTCGACTGTCGGCCGCTCGCACGTGGGGACGCTGGCCGAGCAGTGGGACAACCTCCTGGTCCAGGCGCAGAGGCTGTTGCTGTGATCAATGTCCGGTACCACCTGCTCGCGCTGGCCGCGGTGACAGTCGCCGTGGCCTCCGGCCTGGCACTCGGCTCCGCCGTGGTGGACGGGCCCGCGAACGAGGATCTGCGCGGCGAGGCGCAGTCGCTGCGCACGTCGAACACGCAGCTGCGTGACCGGCTCGCTGTCATGGAGGACGAGCTGACCAGCCGGGAGCGGTACGTGCGCGACGCGGCGCCCCTGCTGCTCGACGACACGCTCGCCGACACCCGGGTGCTGGTGCTGGCGTTGCCCGGCGCCACCGGGCGCCACGTCGACGCGGTGGCCCGCAACCTGCGGCTCGCGGACGCCGAGATCACCGGCACGGTGCGGGTGACCGCCAAGTTGACCGACCCGGCGTACCGGGAGGACGCCCGGGATCTCGCGACCCGGCTGCTGCCTCCCAACGTCACGGACATCCCGGACGACGCAGACGGCGCCGCTGCCTCCGCCGCGGTGCTCGCCGCGGCGCTGGTGGAGCACCAGCCGGCGGTGGCCGCCGCGGACCGGACGGCGGCGGTCGCCGGTTACCGCGCCGGAGAGCTGATCGACGTTGACGGCGAGCTGGAGGAGCCGGCGCAGAGTGTCGTCGTGGTGGCCGGTCCTCCGGCCTCCGGAGATCGCGCCACCGAGCGGAGCGCCGCTGTGTTGACTCTGGTGGAGAGGTTCGGCGGCGCGGCGCCGGCGGTGCTGGTGTCGGCGGACGCGCGCCATCCGGTGTCGCGGGTGCGGCGCGACGCGTCGCTGAGTCGTGTGATCTCGACTGTCGATGACGTGAGCACCGCGCTGGGGCAGCTTTCGGCGGCGCTCGCTCTGGTGGAACGGACTAATGACCAGAAGACCGGTCATTATGGCGTCGGAGCTGGCGCGGAAGACCGGATCCCGAAGCCGACGGGCCGCTGAAGCTTCGGGTCTCGGGCGGCCCGACCTGCGAAAACACGCGTGATCTGACGGACACGCCGCCATCGAGCGGGGCCATCGGGGTCATTGGTGTTAGTGTCGAATCCCGTGGATCGCACGGCACTCCGGCCGGCGGCTGAGAACCACGGGAGTCACGTTGCCCCCTTCGAACACGACGATCAAGCACATCTTCGTCACCGGGGGCGTCGCCTCCTCCCTGGGTAAGGGCCTCACCGCCTCCAGCCTCGGAAATCTGCTCACCGCACGAGGCCTGCGGGTCGTGATGCAGAAGCTCGACCCGTACCTCAACGTCGATCCAGGGACGATGAACCCGTTCCAGCACGGCGAGGTGTTCGTCACCGATGACGGCGCCGAGACCGACCTGGACATCGGTCACTACGAGCGGTTCCTGGACACCGATCTGAGCGGGTCCGCGAACGTCACCACGGGTCAGATCTACTCCACCGTGATCGCCAAGGAGCGGCGCGGCGAGTACCTCGGCGACACCGTGCAGGTGATCCCGCACATCACCAACGAGATCAAGGCCCGGGTGCGGGCCATGGGCGCCCCGGACGAGGACGGCCGGTCCCCGAACGTGGTGATCACGGAGATCGGCGGCACTGTCGGGGACATCGAGTCGCTGCCGTTCCTGGAGGCCGCTCGGCAGCTGCGCCATGACATCGGCCGCGAGAACTGCATGTTCATCCACGTCTCGCTGGTGCCGTACCTCGCGCCCAGCGGGGAGTTGAAGACCAAGCCGACCCAGCACTCGGTGGCGGCGCTGCGCAACATCGGCATCTCGCCGGACGCGATCGTCTGCCGCTCGGACCGGGAGATCCCAGAGAAGCTCAAACACAAGATCGGGCTCTACTGCGATGTGGACACCGAGGCGGTGATCTCCGCCGCGGACGCGCCGAGCATCTACGACATCCCGAAGGTGCTGCACCGGGAAGGTCTCGACGCGTACGTGGTGCGGCGGTTCAACCTGCCGTTCCGGGACGTCGACTGGACCCGTTGGGACGATCTGCTGGACCGGGTGCACAACCCGCAGCGCACCCTGACGGTGGCGCTGGTCGGCAAGTACATCGACCTGCCCGACGCGTACCTGTCGGTGATCGAGGCGATCCGGGCGGCGGGGTTCGCGCACCGGGCCCGGGTGGAGATCCGCTGGGTGAGCGCCGCGGAGTGCGCCACCCGCCCGGGCGTGGCGGCGGCGCTGGCCGACGTGGACGGGGTGGTGATCCCCGGCGGGTTCGGCGAGCGGGGCGTCGACGGCAAGATCGGCGCCGCGACGTACGCCCGCGAGAACGGGATCCCCACGCTCGGCCTGTGCCTCGGGCTGCACTGCATGGGCATCGACGTGGCGCGCTCCCTGGCGGGCCTGGAGCACGCCAACTCCACCGAGTTCGACGGCGGCTGCCCCCATCCGGTGATCTCCACGATGCCAGACCAGGAGGCCATCGTCGCCGGCAAGGGCGACCTGGGCGGCACGATGCGGCTGGGTGCGTACCCGGCGGAGTTGCTGCCGGGGTCGCTGGTGGCCGAGGCGTACGGCACGACCCGGGTCAGCGAGCGCCACCGGCACCGGTACGAGGTGAACAACGCCTATCGTGACGCGCTGACCACGGCCGGGCTGGTGCTGTCCGGGATGTCGCCGGACGGTCGTCTGGTGGAGTTCATCGAGCTGGACCGCGCGATCCACCCGTACTTCGTGGCGACCCAGGCGCACCCGGAGCTGAAGTCGCGGCCGACGCGCCCGCATCCGCTGTTCGTCGGCCTGGTGGCGGCGGCGATCGACTACTCGGACGCTTCACGGCTGCCGGTGGAGATCCCGGTCGAGAAGCCGGCGCGTGAGGCCGGGCCGAGCGGGGTCAACGGCGGTCAGCTCGCCGTGGACCGGGCAGCGGTGCGCTGAGGTGAGCGCCCCGGCAGGGCACGAGTACCGGCTGCTGAACCGCCGCGAGCGGTTCTCCGGCCCGGTCTTCGACGTGGTGACCGACACTCTGGAGATGCCGGGTGGCGCCGCCGCCGACCGGGATTGCGTGCGGCACATCGGCGCCGTGGGCGTGGTGGCGTTGGACGCGCGGGACCAGGTGATGCTGGTGCGCCAGTACCGGCATCCTGTCGGCCGGCAGCTGTGGGAGCTGCCGGCCGGGCTGATCGACGTTGACGGCGAGGACCTGGTCGCGGCGGCGCGGCGAGAGCTGGCCGAGGAGGCGGAGTTGACGGCGGCGCGCTGGGACCTGCTCGTCGACCTGCACACCAGCCCCGGCTACTCAAACGAGCTGATCCGGCTCTACCTGGCCCGCGACCTGGCCCCGGTGGCGGAGCCGGCGCATGTGCGCGCCCACGAGGAGGCGGAGATGGTCGCGGCCTGGCACAGCCTCGACGAGGCGCTGGCGATGGTGATGTCGGGTCGGATCACCAACGCCGCCGCGGTGGGTGGCCTGCTCGCCGCCGCGCACGCCAAGGCGTCAGACTGGTCGGCGCTGCGCCTGGCCGACACCCCGCTGCCCCGGTAGCCGCCAGGTCGCCAGCCCGATGACCACCGCATCGGCGGTGCCCAACCGCTGCACCAAGTGGGGGGGCCCGTAACGGCCTGCGTGCCCTGGTCGGATTCCGGCACGTCACGGGGCTCGGACGCCCGTTCACCTCTTCAACATACGGTTGCTCCATCAAATCCATTTGATGTACCCTGCTGATCGTGGCGTTGTCGAGTCAAGCTCCCCACGGTGTTCGTGCGCTTGGCCGCCCATGCGCTGCGGTGGCGGCTGCTGACCATGCGGCGTAGCTCGGCTGACAAATCAGGGAGGTCTTGGCATGGCCGACGGGACTGATCGTCGCGGGAGCCCTGCAGCGCAGACCGACAGGGAACGAAACCGGTGGTGGCTGGTGGTCGCCGCCGGGTTGGCCGTGTTCATGGCGTCCGTGGACATGAGCATTGTCAATGTCGCACTGCCGGCGATCGAGAGTGACCTTGAGATCGCCACCAGCATGACCGAGTGGATAGTGCTCGCCTACCTACTGCCACTCGCCGGCTTGGCGCTGCCGAGCGGCCGTTGGCTGGACAGTGTCGGGCGGCGCCCGGCCCTGGTGTTTTCGCTCACCGGCTTCGCTCTCGCGAGCGTCGCAGCGGGGCTCGCGCCCAGCCTGGCCTGGCTGATTGGTGCGCGACTGGTCCAGGGAACTTTCGGTGCGCTCCTCTTCTCGCTGGTTCCGGCGTTGGCCACGACGGCCGTTCGGCCGCAGGCGCGCGGCCGTGCGATGGGGCTGATCACGACTCTCGGCCCGCTTGGACTTATCAGCGGGCCGGGGCTGGGTGGCATGGTCGTCGAGGTGCTGGGCTGGCCGTGGATCTTCTTTGTCAACGTCCCGGTGAGCGTCCTGGTCATGGCGGTCGGACTGCGCATGCTGGCGCCGAGCGCGCCATTGCGGGCGCCCGATCGCACGTGGTTCACTGAGTCGCTGCTGCTCAGCGCAGCTGTCGCCGCGCTCTTGCTCGCCCTTTCCTTCACAGCGAGCGGGGGTCCAGCGTGGATGTTGCTCGCGCTCTTTGGGGCGCCGTTGCTCTTCCTCTGGCTACGAATGCCTACTAGTGGCGCCGTCCGTGACCTCTTCCGTACGCCGGGGGAGGTGGGACCGCATGTTGCCCTGGCCGCGGCCGCAACGGCCATCGGCACGGTGTTCTTCATCACCCCCTACTTCATGCAACGGGAGCTCGGCGAGTCGGTGTCGGCCGTCGGCGTCACGATCCTGGTCTTCCCCGCGGGCATGGCCTTGATGGGACCGGTCGGCGGCTTCTTGGGTGACTGGTGGGGCTCCCGGAGGACCGCCGTCCTGGGAGCAGTCCTGTTCACCGTCGGCTTGGCTCTTCTCCTGCCGATGGACGGCTCATGGGGCCTTGCCGATCTGGCGTGGCGGCTGTTCCTGGCTGGCTGCGGAAACGGCCTGTTCAACGCTCCCAACATGGCGATGGCGATGACCCACACGCCGCGGCCGTTGTTGGCGACCACAGGCGCCTCGACCAGCCTCGCTCGCACGATGGGGTTCGCCTTGGGGCCCGCTCTGGCCACGCTGGTGTGGTCCATCTCCTCCTATGAGCCTGAGGGGATGCGGGGAGCCATGACTCTGGCGACGGTTCTCAGCGCGTTGTCAGTCGTTGCCCTTGTGCGCATGCGAGTGCCCGGCGAGCAGACGGCGGTGGCCCAGGACCAGCGCGGCTCTGTGACCTGATCCCTGACTCTCGGTATGAGGCACACGGTTGCTCCATCAAATCTATTTGATGTAACCTGTTGACCGTGGTGTTGTTGAGTCAAGCTCCCCCGGCGTTTGTGCGCCTGGCCGCCCATCCAATGCGGTGGCGGCTGCTGACCGAGCTCGCCGGCAGCGACTACCGGGTCCGGGAACTGGTGACACTGGTGGGTGAGCCGCAGAACCTCGTCTCCTACCATCTGCGGCTGCTGCGTGACGGCGGGCTGGTCACTGCCACGCGCAGCAGCTTCGACGGCCGAGACAGCTACTACCACCTGGATCTGGATCGCTGCGCAGATGCGCTGGCCGATACCGGCGCCGGGCTGCACCCGGCGCTGCGCCGGGAGTCTTTGCCGCGCATACCCCGGGTGGATCTGCGGCGCTCGCCCCGCGTCGGCGTGCTGTTCGTGTGCACCGGCAACAGCGCCCGCTCACCGATCGCCGAGGCCCTGCTACGCCACCGCGCCGACGGCCAGGTCGAGGTGGCCAGCGCCGGCAGCCGACCCAAGCCCCGCCTTCACCGCAACGCCGTGCGGGTGCTGCGCGAAGAGTTCGGCATCGACATCACCGGCCAGCGCCCGCGGCGCTTGGAGACGTTGACCGGCCGCCGGTTCGACTACGTGATCAGTCTGTGCGACAAGGCCCGCGAGGCCTGCCCTGACTTTCCGGACCAACCCCGGCGGGTGCACTGGAGCATCCCCGACCCCGCCACGGCCGGCGACACCGACCAGACCAACTACTCCGCCTTCCAGCACACCGCGACCGACATCGACACCCGCGTCAAACGCCTGCTGCCGGTCTTTGCCGCCACTCGCTCTTGATGGAGATTCAGCCATGACAGCATCCGACCAGCACGCCAGTGTCCGCTACCTCGTCGACGACGTCCAGACGGCCGTCGACTTCTACACCACCCATCTCGGCTTCACCCTGAACACCGGCGCCGCGCCCGCCTTCGCCGACGTGGTATGCGGCCCGCTGCGACTGCTGCTGTCCGGGCCAGCCAGCTCGGGCGCCCGCGCCACCCCCGACGACGCCACCCCCGACGACGCCACCCCCGACGACGCCACCCCCGCCGGGCGCAACCGCATCCATCTGATCGTCGACGACCTGGATGCCGAGATCGACCGACTACGCGGCACGGGACTGTCATTCCGCAGCGACGTGGTCGCCGGCCCCGGCGGACGCCAAATCCTGATCACCGACCCCGCCGGCAACCTCATCGAGCTGTTCCAACCCGCCCACCTGCCGGGTACACCCACACCGGCCACACCCTGACCAAGCCCACCACGAGCGATCCCTGCCGCCCGGCGCCGAAGCCCGTCGGTCGGGTCCGATCGACGATGTGGTGGGCACAGCCCGGCCGTTGCGCCGCACCCCACGTCACCGAGGCGGTTTCGGCCGGCCGCGGGACGTGGCGAACCCGTCAAGCCACCACGTGCGAAGTGGGTATCAGTCTTAGACTGCCGCCGATGGCGTGTTCAGCGACAATGAGGTCATCAGCGCCGTGGGAGTGAAGTCACGTGAAAGTTGGAATCCCGCGCGAGGTCAAGAACCACGAGTACCGGGTGGCCATCACCCCCGCCGGCGTCCACGAGTTCGTCCGTAGCGGCCACGAGGTGTTCGTCGAGGCGCAGGCCGGCGCCGGTTCCTCCATCCCCGACGGGCTGTACCGCTCGGCGGGGGCGACGATCCTCGACGCCGCCGACGACGTCTGGGGCACGGCGGATCTCGTGCTCAAGGTCAAGGAGCCGGTGGCCCCCGAACACCACCGGATGCGTGAGGGCCAGGTGCTCTTCACCTATCTGCATCTCGCCGCGTCGAAGGAATGCACGGACGCGCTGCTGGAGCACAAGGTCACCGGCGTCGCGTACGAGACCGTGGAGCTGCCCGACGGCGCGCTGCCGCTGCTCGCCCCGATGAGCGAGGTCGCCGGGCGGTTGGCGCCGCAGGTCGGGGCGTACCACCTGATGCGCCAGGGCGGCGGCCGGGGCGTGCTCATGGGCGGCGTCTCCGGCGTGTACGCCGCCAAGGTCGTGGTGATCGGCGCCGGCGTCTCCGGCATGAACGCCGCCGCGATCGCGCTCGGCATGCAGGCCGAGGTGCTGCTGCTGGACCGCAACATCAACAAGCTGCGGGAGGCCGACCGGATCTACCAGGGGCACCTGCAGACCGTGGCGAGCAACGCCTACGAGGTCGAGAACGCGGTGCTCGACGCGGACCTGGTGATCGGCGCGGTGCTGGTGCCGGGCGCCAAGGCGCCGAAGCTGATCTCCAACGAGCTCGTCAGCCGGATGCGTCCCGGCACCGTGCTGGTCGACATCTCCATCGACCAGGGCGGCTGTTTCGAGGACTCGCGGCCCACCACCCACGCGGAGCCGGTGTACACGGTGCACGACTCGGTGTTCTACTGCGTGGCGAACATGCCCGGCGCGGTGCCGCACACGTCGACGTACGCGCTGACCAACGTGACGCTGCCGTACGCCCTGGAGCTGGCCAACCACGGATGGCGGGAGGCGCTGCGCCGCGACCGGGCGCTCGCGCTCGGTCTGAACACGCACGCCGGCCAGGTCGTCTACGGCCCGGTCGCCGAAGCCCACGGGATGTCCGCGGTGAAGCTGGAGGAGGTGCTCGCCTGACTGCGCACCCAGGCGCCGAGCCGGCGACCGCGCGGCCCGCGACGCCTCCGGAGCCGTCCGAGCTGTCCCGGGCGGTGCGCGGCTACCTGGACCACCTGGCTGTGGAGCGAGGGCTGGCCGCGAACACCCTCGCGTCGTACCGCAGAGATCTCGCGCGCTACACCGCGCTGCTCGCCGGAGCGGGTCTCACGTCCCTGGCCCAGGTGCGGCCCGCGCACGTCAGCGAGTTCGCGGCGCGGCTGCGCGAAGGCGACGACGAGCATCCGCCACTGGCGGCGTCCTCGGCGGCCCGCGCGGTCTCCGCGGTCCGTGGCCTGCACCGGTTCGCGGTGCGGCACGGCCTCACCCCGGCCGACCCGGCACGGGAGGTCAAGCCGCCCACCCCGCCGCGGCGGCTGCCGAAGGCGATCGACGTGGCCGACGTGGCCCGCCTGCTGGACGCGGCCGGCCTCGGTGACGGGCCGCTCGCGCTGCGCGACCGGGCGCTGCTGGAGTTCCTGTACGGCACCGGGGCCAGGATCAGCGAAGCCGTCGGCTGCGCTGTCGACGACGTGGACCTCGACGCGGGATCGGCGCTGCTGCGCGGCAAAGGCGGGCGGGGCCGAGTGGTGCCGGTCGGCGGGTACGCGCGACGCGCGGCCGAGGCGTACCTGGTGCGGGCCCGGCCCGCGCTCGCCTCGGCGGGCCGGGGCAGCGGCCTGCTGTTCCTCAACTCCCGCGGCGGCCCGCTGTCGCGGCAGAGCGCCTGGGCGATCCTGCGCCAGGCTGCGGAGCGCGCCCAGTTGACGGCCTCGGTGTCGCCACACACGTTGCGTCACTCCTTCGCCACGCACCTGCTGGACGGCGGCGCCGACGTGCGCGCGGTCCAGGAGCTGCTGGGGCACGCCTCGGTGGCCACCACGCAGGTGTACACCCTGGTCACGGTGGACAAGCTGCGGGAGGTGTACGCCGCCAGCCATCCCCGCGCCGTGGGCTAGGGTCGCGTGTGGCGTCGTCGTGCGTGCCACCGTTTTCCCGGGGACGACACGCCGCTGTCGTGGCAGCGGGTGAGCCCGCTGGCGCCGTACAGTCGCCTGCAGGCGTCACACACTGGCGAGGGATCTGCCGCTGAAGCCGCCCCGGGGCTTGGGTCACAGGCAGGCGGCGCCGGCATCTTCGTCGGGGAGGGGCGTAGAGGATATGGGTCTTGACCGGGACGACGCGTGGGCTGCGCTCCGCGCTGAGCAGTCGGCCGCCGATGTCGGCGACGCCGATCTGGCCCCGGCCGACCCCGAGGCGTACACCGGGAAGCGGCCGATCCCGAAGCCGGAGCCGGTGGAGGCGCACGGCCCGGCGCGAATCATCGCCATGGCGAACCAGAAGGGCGGCGTGGGAAAGACCACGACCACCATCAACCTGGGCGCCGCGCTCGCCGAGTACGGGCGCAAGGTCCTGCTGGTGGACTTCGACCCACAGGGCGCGCTCTCGGTCGGCTTCGGCGTCAATCCGCACAACCTCGACCTGACGATCTACAACCTGCTGATGCAGAAGGATGTCGATGTCACCGAGGCCATGATCAAGACCAACGTTGACGGGCTGCACGTCCTGCCCGCGAACATCGACCTCTCGGCGGCCGAGATCCAGCTGGTGACCGAGGTGGCGCGGGAGATGACGCTCAAGCGGGTGCTGCACCCGGTGATGAAGGACTACGACTACGTCCTCATCGACTGCCAGCCGTCGCTGGGTCTGCTGACCGTCAACGCGCTCACCGCCGCGCACGGCGTGATGGTGCCGCTGGAATGCGAGTTCTTCAGCTTGCGCGGCGTGGCGCTGCTGCTCGACACCATCGACAAGGTTCGGGAGCGCCTCAACTTTGACCTGGAGCTGGAGGGCATCCTCGCCACCATGTACGACAGCCGCACCACCCACTCGCGGCAGGTGCTGCAGCGGGTGGTGGAGGCCTTCGGCGACCGGGTGTACCAGACGGTGATCACACGCACGGTGCGGTTCCCCGAGACCACGGTGGCGGGCGAGCCGATCACCACGTGGGCGCCGGCGTCATCAGGCGCCCGGGCGTACCGGCAACTGGCCCGCGAAGTGATCGCGGCCACCAACGCCCGATAGGCCTGTCTTGCTGTTCGCGCTCCTGCAGCCCGTGGCGCTCGTGGGCCTGCTTCTCGGCTTCCTGGCAGCGGTCGCGGTGCGAGCAGCGACGCAGGCGACCCTGACGCGACGTCTGCTCCGGCACCACGTTGGCTCCGCACTGCCGAATCCGCGGCGGGATCTGGATCCTTTCGGCGCGCTTGCGGCGGCACTGGGCGGCACCGGGTGGGGCCGGCAGGCGCCGCTCCCGGAGGCCCAGTGGCGGTCCGCGCAGGCCGGGCGCCGTGCGGCGGTGCTCGCCGGCGGCCCGCTCGCGGCGATCGTCCTCGGGCTCGGCGTCCTGATCGGGTACGTCGCGGCGTACCCGGAAAGCCTGTTGCTGTCGATGAGCTACCCGTCAGACGTGCTGCGCGGGTTCCCCGGCCCCGCGGTCGAGCAGTTGTGGGCCTCCGCGGGCGTTGCGCTGGTCTGCTTCGGGGTGTTCGCCTTCATCCCGCTTCCCCCGCTGGACGGCTGGGGGCTGCTGCTGCTCGCGATCCGGCGCCCGAGCGACGGTTTCCAGAAGGTTCGGTTCTGGCTGGAGGAGCGCAACATCGGCGTGCTGCTGTTGCTGGTCTTCATGGTGCTTCCGCTCGGCCTGTCCGTGCCGCTGCTGCTCGGCGTGCTGAACCTGGTGGTCACCCCGCTGCTGCAGGCGGTCGCCGGGTGACGGGCCCGGCGGCGGCGAGCGTGGGCTACGGTCGAGACGTGACTGATGTGCCCGCCGCCTCGCCCAGCGAGCCCCGGCCGGCGGGGCGGGAGGCCACGCCAGGGCCGGACCGCGCGCCTGAGGGCGAGGTCAGCGGCTTCCAGGTGGTGCTCGCCAACTTCTCGGGCCCGTTCGACCTGCTGCTGCAGCTGATCAGCAAGCACAAGCTGGACGTCACCGAGGTGGCCCTCTCGCAGGTCACCGACGAGTTCATCGCATACATCAAAGGCATGGGCGACGCCTGGGATCTCGACGAGGCGAGCGAGTTCCTGCTGGTCGCGGCGACATTGCTGGATCTGAAGGCGGCCAGGCTGCTGCCGGCCGCTGAGGTGGAGGACGAGGAGGACCTGGCGCTGCTGGAGGCCCGGGACCTGCTCTTCGCCCGGCTGCTGCAGTACAAGGCATTCAAGGAGGCGGCCGCCCACCTCGCCGGACTGGAGCGCACCGCGGCCCGGCGCTATCCGCGCTCGGTGGCCCTGGAACCCCGCTACGCCGACGCCTTGCCCGAGGTGCTGCTCGGCATCGGCCCGGAGCGGCTGGCCCAGCTCGCGGCGAAGGCGCTGTCGCCGCGTCCACCGCAACTCGTGTCCGTCGACCACGTGCACATGGTGCGCGTCAGTGTGCGGGAGCACGCCGCGGTGCTACGGGACCGGCTGCGGCGGATCGGCACGGGCACCTTCCGCAACCTCACGTCCGACTGCCAGTCCACTCTCGAGGTGGTGGCGCGCTTCCTGGCGCTACTGGAGCTCTACCGGGAAGGCATGGTCGGCTTCGACCAGGTGCAGGCGCTCGGGGAGCTGACGGTGCGCTGGATCGGTGGCGACGAGGCCGTCGAGCTCGACGTCGATGAGTACGCCGGCGCCCCGGCCGAACCAGAATCCGGAAAGGAGTCCGCTTCGTGACCGCCGACGAACTGCCCGAGCCGACGGAGCCCGCCGCTGCCCCGGATCTGGACGAGCCGCCGGACGTCGCCGGGCTGGCCGAACCGGCGGATCTGCGTCCGGCGCTGGAGGCGATCCTGCTGGTGGTGGACGAGCCGGTGCCCGACGTGATGCTGGCTCAGATCCTGGAGCAGCCGACTGAACGGGTCGTCGCGGCGCTCACCGCGTTGTCGGAGGATTACACTGCTGAGGAGCGCGGCTTCGACCTGCGCCGGGCGGCCGGCGGATGGCGGCTCTACACCCGGCCGGCGTACGCGCCGTACGTGGAGCGTTTCGTGCTCGACGGACAGCAGACCCGGCTCACCCAGGCCGCGCTGGAGACCCTGGCGGTGGTGGCGTACAAGCAGCCGGTCACCCGGTCGCGCATCTCCGCGATCCGCGGCGTCAATTGCGACGGGGTGGTGCGCACCCTGCTCACCCGCGGCCTGATCGAGGATTGCGGCGTCGAGCCGGAGACCGGCGCGCATCTCTACCAGAGCTCGCGGCTGTTCCTGGAGAAGCTCGGCATCGACGCCGTGGCGGACCTGCCGCCGTTGGCGCCGTTCCTGCCCGAGGACGTGGAAGCCCTCGCCGACGCCCCCGACCAGCGGTGATGGGCTCGGAGGCGGAGCCGCAGCGGCTCCAGAAGGTGCTCGCGGCCGCGGGCCTCGGCTCCCGCCGCGCCTGCGAGGAGCTGATCGCCGAGGGGCGGGTCACCGTTGCCGGCGAGCCGGTGACGCTTGGGGCCAGGGCCGACCCACGCGCCGCCGTCATCCACGTGGACGGCGCCAGGGTGGTGACCGACGACCGCATGGTCTACCTCGCCGTCAACAAGCCCTCGGGGGTCCTCTCCGCCATGTCCGACGACCGGGGCCGGCCCACCCTCGCGGGCCTGGTTCCGGACGCCGGGCCGCGCCTGTTCCACGTCGGACGCCTGGACGCGGACAGCGAAGGCCTGCTGCTGGTGAGCAACGACGGGGATCTGTCACACCGTCTGACGCACCCGTCCTACGGGATCCCCAAGACATACCTGTGCGAGGTGTCCGGGCCGTTGCCGCGCGAGGTCGGCCGGCGGCTGCTCGCCGGGGTCGAGCTGGAGGACGGCCCGGCCCGCGCCGACGAGTTCCGGGTGGTCGACTCGCTGCCGTCGAAGGCCCTCGTGGAGATCGTGATCCACGAGGGGCGCAACCGGATCGTGCGGCGGATGCTGACTGAGGTCGGGCACCCGGTGGGGCGGCTGATCCGGACCAGGATCGGCCCGATCCGCCTGGGTGAGCTGCGTCCCGGCACGACGAGGTCCTTGTCCCTGACCGAGGTGGGAGCGCTGTACCAGGCGGTCGGTCTCTAGGGTCTGTCACAGTCGCCGTGCCCGGCTGCGTCGCCAGCGACGCAGCCGGGCATGATGGTGTGGCGCCAGGCGTGTCGCACGCCGCGCGTCACGATGTGCTCAGAGAAACAGATTCGTGCCGGGAGGCAGTGTGGAAGGCGGGCAGCCGGTGTTTCGAGGCGTGGTCGCGGTGGACGGACCGTCCGGCTCAGGCAAGTCGACGGTGTCCCGCAGGCTCGCCGAGCGACTGTCGGCGCGCTACCTGGACACCGGGGCGATGTACCGGGCACTGACGTGGGCGGTGCTGCGCGCCGGCGTCGACCCGCATGACGCCGACGCGGTGCTCAAGGTGCTCGCCGACACCCGGCTCGACGTGACGACGGAGCCGCATGCGCCGGCCATCGCGGTGAACGGCGTGCCGGCCGACGGCCCGATCCGCGGGCCGGAGGTGACCGGAGCGGTCTCCGCCGTGGCCGCGGTGCCAGGGGTGCGCGCGGCTCTGGTGGCGCAGCAGCAACGCGTCATCGGCGGCCGCGACCGGGAGCGCGGCATCGTGGTGGAGGGGCGGGACATCGGCGCGGTGGTGACGCCTGACGCCGAGGTGAAGGTGTACCTGACAGCCTCCGGGGAGGAGCGCGCCCGGCGTCGCAGCGCCGAGAGCGCCGCGGACCTCACCCACACTGCCGCCGACCTGGCCCGGCGGGACCGCCTGGACTCGACCAGGGCCGCGAGCCCGCTGCAGCAGGCTCCTGGCGCTGTGGTGTTGGACACCACCGCGCTGGGCATCGACCAGGTCGTGGACCGTCTGCATGAGCTCCTCGCGGAGAGCAGTCGATGACCTCCTCCCAACCCGAGCCCGCGATCGAGGTGGAGCCCGCGGCCGGGCCGACCCCGGTGGTCGCGGTGGTGGGCCGGCCGAACGTCGGCAAGTCGACCCTCGTGAACCGGATCATCGGCCGCCGCCAGGCCGTGGTGGAGGACGTGCCGGGCGTGACCCGGGACCGGGTGGCCTATGACGCGCTCTGGGGCGGCCGCGAGTTCACGGTGGTGGACACTGGCGGCTGGGAGCCGGACGCGGTCGGCCGGGCCGCCGCCATCGCGGCGCAGGCCGAGTCGGCGATGCAGACCGCCGACGTGGTGATCCTGGTCGTCGACGCCATCGTGGGCGCCACCGACACCGACCAGGCCGCGGCGCGGGTGCTGCAGCGCGGCGGCAAGCCGGTGCTGCTGGTGGCGAACAAGGTCGACAGCGCGCACCAGGAGCCCGAGGCCGCGACGCTCTGGTCGTTGGGACTCGGGCACCCGTATCCGATCTCGGCGCTGCACGGGCGCGGATCCGGCGACCTCCTGGACGCGATCGTCGCGCGCTTCCCGAAGGAGCCGGCAGAGCCGGCGCCGGAAGGCGGGCCACGTCGGGTGGCGCTCGTCGGACGCCCCAACGTCGGCAAGTCCAGCCTGCTGAACAAGCTCGCCAAGGACGAGCGGGCCGTGGTCGACTCCGTCGCGGGCACCACGGTGGATCCGGTCGACAGCCTGGTCGAGCTGGGCGGCGAGGTGTGGCGCTTCGTCGACACCGCCGGCCTGCGGAAACGGGTGGGCCAGGCCAGCGGAACCGAGTACTACGCCAGCCTGCGCACGGCCGCGGCCATCGAAGCCGCCGAGGTGGCGGTGATCCTGCTGGACGCCAGCGAGCCGATCTCCGAGCAGGACCAGCGGATCATCGGCATGGTCATCGAGGCCGGCCGCGCGCTGGTGCTCGCGTTCAACAAGTGGGACCTGGTCGACGAGGACCGGCGTCTGCGTCTCGACCGGGAGCTGGAGCGAGAGCTGCGGCGGGTGCCGTGGGCGCTGCGGGTCAACGTCTCGGCGCTCACCGGGCGCGCGGTGGCGAAGCTGGCCCCGGCGCTGCACGCGGCGTTGCAGGGATGGCAGCAGCGGGTCTCGACCGGGCGGCTCAACCAGTGGCTGGCGGCGTTGACCGCGGCCACCCCGCATCCGGTGCGCGGCGGGCGGGCGCCGCGCATTCTCTTCGCCACCCAGGCCGGCTCGTGCCCGCCGCGCTTCGTGCTGTTCACCACCGGCCAACTGGACGCCGGCTACGTGCGTTTCGTGGAGCGCAAGTTGCGGGAGGAGTTCGGCTTCCGGGGCAGCCCGGTCGCGGTGTCGGTGCGCCCCAGGAAGAAGCGCGGCCGCTCCTCACGCGGCTAGAGCGCCGTCTGCGGGCACGGCACTGCGGGCTGCGCCTCTGCTGAACGCTCGGGCGGACGAGTGCCCCTCTATATTCACCTAGCTTCCTAGGACGTTCTGTCTGCAGTGCCTCACGCCCTAACACACCACGAGCCGGCCGACGCCACCAGGTGGGCCTGCGCTACCCTTGAGCCCGCCGCGACGCAGCGCTCGACGCGTCGGCGGCTTCGGGACGTGGCGCAGCTTGGTAGCGCACTTGACTGGGGGTCAAGGGGTCGTGGGTTCGAATCCCGCCGTCCCGACGGGCGAATGGGCAGAGTCTGCCCGCGCGGGGAGCGCGGGCCGGGTTCGCTCCGTAATGCTGTCGGGGGGACGACCCCCCGAGCCCCCCGCTTGCGGCGGCCCCCCATCGTTGGCGCGCGCCGTTTCGCGCTTCCGGTGGTGCGGGGGTACGGGCCGCGGAGGGGAGGCCTGAGTGACGCGTCGGTCGCAGACCATCGCTGATCCGGCCGGCTCTCCCTCGGGTAGCGCGTCCGGCCGGGTGCTCACCGTTCCGAATCTC
>WHSM01000521.1 GCA_009380105.1 Micromonosporaceae bacterium | reverse complement strand
GGTCACCACCGCGACCGACGCGTGGTTCTTCGCGGCGGCGCGCACCATCGCCGGCCCGCCGATGTCGATCTGCTCGACGCACTCGTCCGGGGCGGCGCCGGACGCGACGGTCTCAGTGAACGGGTAGAGGTTCGCCACGAGCAGATCGAACGGCGCGATGCCGAGCTCGTCGAGCTGTGACGCGTGGGACGGCAGCCGAAGATCAGCGAGCAGGCCCGCGTGCACGTTCGGGTGCAGCGTCTTCACCCGGCCGTCAAGGCACTCGGGAAACCCGGTCAGCTCCTCCACCCGCGTCACCGGGACGCCGGCCGCCTCGATCTTCGCGGCCGTGGAGCCGGTGGAGACGATCCGCACCCCCGCCTCGGCGAGGCCCCGCGCCAGATCTTCCAGGCCGGTCTTGTCGTACACGCTGATCAGGGCCCGTTGGATCGGGCGGCGAGGGCTGCTCACTTGACAGTGACCTTCCTTCCGTTGACGGTCCAGCCGTGGCGGACCATCCTTCCGACGTACCCGACGAGCTGCCTCTGCTCCGCGGCCTTGATCCGGTCGGTGAGCGTGTCCACGGTGTCGTCGTCTTCGACGGGCACCGCGACCTGGGCGATGATCGCCCCGGTGTCCACGCCCTCGTCCACCACGAACAGGGTCGCCCCGGTGACCTTGACGCCGTACTCCAGGGCGTCGCGGGGGCCGTGGATCCCGGGGAACGCCGGCAGCAGGCTGTTGTGCGTGTTGATGTAGCGACCGGCGAACTCGGCCAGGAACTGCTCGCCGACGAGCCTCAGGAAGCCGGCCGAGATCACCAGGTCCGGATCGTGCTTGACCAGCTCGGCGGTGACGGCGGCGTCCCAGTCCCTGCGGTCGGCGAAATCCTTGACGCGCAGCGTGAACGTCGGCACTCCGGCGCGCTCGGCGCGGGCCAGGCCTTCGATGCCGTCGCGGTCGGCGCCGACGACTGCCACGCTCGCGCCGTACGACGGATCCGCGCAGGCGTCGAGCAGCGCCTGGAGGTTCGTGCCGGACCCGGAGACGAGCACGGCGAGACGGGCGGTCACGGGACTCCCTCGATCGGTTCGGGCGGGGCGGTCCCCGGGGCTGGCCTCTGGGCTGGCCTCGGGCGACGCGCCGCTCCCGGAAACACCGCGGACAGGCCGGCATCACACTAACGCCTGGCGGTCCCGCAGGGCTCAGGAACCGCTCTGCTGGCCGTCCAGCAGCCGGGTCGCCGCCGCGGCGAGCGCGGCGCTCGCTCCCACCACGCCGGCCGTGACCAAAGCGGTCAGCCAGGCGACCGGCCCGACCTGCGCGAGCTGGCCGGCCCCGAGCGGCCCGCTGGCGGCGAAGCTGGCCGCTCCCAGCAGCGCCCCGGCGACCGGACCGGTCAGCGCCGACCCGCCCAGCAGCCACGCCCAGGTCCAGTCCCGGTTGCGGCGCGCGGCGGCCACTCCGACCGCCATCCCGACCAGGACCGGAATCGCCAGCAGCACGGCTACCGCCGTGGGCGCGGGGCCGGTCGGCAGGCCGGCGAGCACCGGCACCGCGGGCAGCGCGCCGAGCGAGACGTCGAAGACGGTGACCTCGCCGCCGACTCCGAACCCGAACCCGGGGCCCACGAGATAGGAGGCCCCCCAGATGGCGAGGTTCGGCGCGTACAACAGGCAGACCAGCGTGATTCCGGCGCCGCCTACCACGCCGGTCTGGTAGGAGCCGTACAGATCGAGCGCGTCCCGGTACGCCATCACCGTCGCCAGGCCGGCCAGCGCCGCCCCGGCGCCGGCGATCACCAGGGCCGCGAAGGCGCCGCCGCGCAGACCTGCCCGCGCCGGCGCTGGCAGCCGGTCCCAGAGTCGCGCCGCCGCGCCGGTCTCTGCCAGGGCGCCGGGCGCCGCCGCCAGACCGGCGAGCACTCCGGTGGTGAGCAGCGCCCGCAGCGGCGAGATCTCGGACGTCTCCGACGACCCGGCCAGCGCCGCCGCGCCGCCGATCAGGCCGTACCCGACCATCACAGCCCCGATCACGTGAGGCGCCTCGTGCGGCGTGGCGCCGACGGCCCGCGCGGTGTGCGCGCCCGCCCGCACCAGGCGCCACACGATCAGCGCGGTGAGCCCGAGCGGGGCCAGCCCGACCGAGCCGTGCGGCGCGGTGAACGGCACGCCGTGGCCGAGCAGCCATCCGGCCAGCGCGAACTTGACGGCGGAGCCTCCCGACACGGCGCTGGAGCCGAACCAGGCGAGCAGCACGACCACGAGCACCGGCGCGAAGGACACCACTGCTGCCCAGCCGCCGGTCGCCGCGGCGGCGACCAGCACCGAACTCGGGCGCACGGGATCGCCCGCGGGCGGGCGAGGGGGGCGGCCGCGGGGGGTGGGGCGTTCGTCTGCCGTGGGCACAGGTGTGAGGGGAGATCCTGGTTGGTCGTCAGGTTCAGATTCTTCGGTGGGTACGCCGTGAGAGACGGGGTCCTGGTCGGGCCGGTCGCCGTCGTCTGGCTCCCGCTGGTCAGCGTCACCTGAGTCTGGCTCATCAGGCAGGTCGGCCGCTGTGGGCACGGGGTGGTGGCTCGCGTGGGGGATGGACTCGTCAGTCGTCTCGGGCAAGGGGTCGGTGGGGATGCTGTCCGGCGACCGATCGGCGCGCAAGTCTTCGCCCGGCGCGTCGTCCGGGTGTGACTCAGGCGTGTCAGCGGATG
>WHSM01000425.1 GCA_009380105.1 Micromonosporaceae bacterium | reverse complement strand
GGGGTGCGGCGGGCCTGGCGCAGCGCGCGCGGGGTGACCGCGCGCTCCACCAACGCGAAGGCGCCCTCCACCAGCATCGCGAGTCCGGCGATCAGGAGCCCTCCAGCGAGCACCTGACCGGCGTGCGCGTCCAGGCCCAGGCCGATCGCCTCGGCCACGATCGTGCCCAGGCCGCCCCCGGCCACGAACACCGCCAGGCTCGCCGTGGCCACCACCTGCACCGCCGCCGTGCGGAACCCCGAGGCGAAGTACGGCACCGCCAACGGCAACTCGACCCGCCAGAGCACCTGCCAGTTCGACAGGCCCATGCCGCGCGCGGCCTCCCGTACCTCCGGATCCGTCTCCCGGAGCCCGGTGTACGCGTTGGCGAGCAACGGCGGGACAGCGAAGACGGCGAGGGCGATGATCACCGGCTCGGGCCCGAAACCGGCGAACGACGCCGCGAGCAACGTCAGCAGGGCGAGCGTCGGGACAGCGCGGGTGAGATTGGCGAGCACCACCACGGCGCCGCCGCCCCGCCCGGTGTGGCCGAGCCACGCCCCGAGCGGCCATGCGGCCAGGCAACCCAGCGCCACAGCGACCGCCGAGATGAACAGGTGCTCGCCGAGCCGGTCCAGGATCCCGCCGGGCAGGGTCCAGTTCAGCGGGTCGTTGAGCCACGTGACGGCTTCGCCGAAGACATTCATCGCGACCGGCCCTTCGCCCACGGGGTGAGCAGGCGCCCCGCCCCGGCCAGCAGCAGGTCCAACACCAGCGCCAGGCCGACCACCAGCACGGTCGCGGTGGCGATCTGGGCCCGGTACTCGTTCGCCCGGAAGCCCTCCAGGATCAACTGACCCAGGCCGCCGACCCCGACGATCACCCCGACGGTCACCATCGCGACCGTCGACACCGTGGCGATCCGCAGCCCGGTCAGGATGCCGGGCAGCGCGAGCGGCAACTCGATCCGGGCCAGCATCGCACGGCGGGAGTGCCCCATGCCGGCTGCGGCGTCGAGCACGTCACGCGACACCTGCTGCAGGCCGGTCAGCGTGTTCCGGACGATGATCAGCAGCGCGTACGCCACCAGGCCGATCAACACCGTGGCGTACCCGAATCCGGTGAACGGGTAGATCAGCGCGAACAGCGCCAGCGAGGGGATTGTGTAGAGCACGCCCGACGTGCCCACGATCGGACCCGCCAGCCAGCTGATCCGGTACGCCACGATCCCCAGCGGAACGCCGATCAACACCGCGAACACCACGCTCACGCCGGTCAGCAGCAGGTGCTCGCCGAGCGCATCTGCGAGGATCGGAGAATTGTCCCGCACATAGTCCCAGGAGAACCACGGATTGGGTGGGCTGTCACGGCTGACGGCGAGCGCCGTCCAGCCGGTTGCCGCAGCCCCGTCGAGAGAGGACACATGTGGACGCTACCGGGAAAACCACCGCAGCGGCGATCCAACTCGACGGGGTGCGCAAGCAGTACCCGGACGGCACCGTCGCTGTCGCGGAGTTGGACCTGGACGCGGCGGCCGGCGAGATCACGGTGCTGGTCGGCCCGTCGGGCTGCGGCAAGTCGACGGTGCTGCGCATGGTCAACCGGCTGATCGAGCCCTCATCCGGCCGGGTGCTGCTCGACGGCGAGGACGTGACCCGGGTCGATCCGGTGGCGCTGCGCCGCCAAATCGGATACGTGATCCAGAACGTCGGGCTGTTCCCGCACCAGACGGTGCGGGAGAACATCGCGACCGTGCCGAAGCTGCTCGGCTGGCCGCGGCCGCGGATCGGCGAGCGGGTCGAGGAGCTGCTCGACCTGGTGGGGTTGGACGCCGGGCTGCACGGCAAGCGGTACCCGCACGAGCTGTCCGGCGGGCAGCGGCAGCGGGTGGGGTTGGCACGCGCGCTCGGCGCCGACCCGGCGGTGCTGCTGATGGACGAGCCGTTCAGCGCCGTCGACCCGATCGTCCGGGGCCGGCTGCAGGAGGAGTTCCTGCGGCTTCAGGAGTCGGTGCGCAAGACGATCGTCTTCGTCACCCACGACGTGGACGAGGCGGTGCGCCTCGGCGACCGGATCGCGGTGCTCTCCGAAGGCGGGAAGCTGGAGCAGCACGCCCCGCCGGCCGAGGTGCTGGGCAATCCGGCCAGCTCGTTCGTGGCGGAGTTCGTCGGGACCGACCGGGGGATCAAGCGACTCGCCGTCACGCCGATCCCTACCGATCTGCTGCGGCCGCTGTCAAGCGCCGAGGGGGCCGACAGCAACGGTGGCGGAGGGCCGCTCACCGCGGCCGAGACGCCGAGCGTGCGGGTGACCGCGACCCTGCGGGACGCGCTCGCCGAGCTGCTGGAGGGCGGCACCGGCTGGGTGGCCGTGCGCGACGGCGACCAGCGGCTCGGGGTGCTCACCCCGGACGACATCTACACAGCGCTGCACCGGGACCGGTGAACGGAAGACTAGTACGGGTTAGGCGCGCCCGAGTGCGGCGTGGACTGACCTGAGTAGGGCGCCGACTGGTCTGGATAGCGGGGTTGGCGTGGAGGCAGCGGCGTCTCACCAATCGCCGACAACCGACCGGACAGCCTGCCCGCCCGGTCGCCGATGGCTCCGGTGAGCCGGTCGTCCCCGGATCGGGCCCCGTGGCCCGTCGCCGGGGGCAACGCTCTCGGATCGGGGGCGCCGACCACGTCACCGGTCAGCGCGCCAGGGCTCACGCCGTTGGGCTCGGCGGGGTCGTCCGACCCCGGGCGCCACGCGTCGTCCCGGTCCCACGGGTCCGGCGCTTCGTCCGCTTTCGGCTGGCCCGCCCACTCGACCAGGCAGGTGACCGCCAGGCCGACGAGCACCGCGACGGCCGCGTACCCGAACAGCGGCACGCCCCACTCCTGCTGCCTGCCGAACTGGATCACCAGCGTCAGCAGCACGACCGCCAGCAACGTGCCGGTCAGGCCGCCGCGCCGCCCGTACGCGCTCACGCCGCCGATCAACGCGGCGCCCAACGCCAGGCCGGTCAGGTCCAGGCCCGCGCCCGCCGCCCCCACGTCCGCGGACATCAGCGCCCACAACACCCCGGCCACGGCCGCGAAGAGGCACGAGCCGATGATCGCCGCCATCGCGCCGAGCGCCGGCCCGAACCCAGGACGCTCCGCGGGATCCCCTTGCGGCCGGTACGCGCTGACGCCACGCCGCAGCGGCCCGTACAGGCCGAGCATGCCGCCGACCAGCGACGCCGCAGCGAATCCCACAAACCAGTGCAGCGCGTGACTCGCCGGGTCGTACCCGGACTGCTCCGGCAACCCTGAACCCACATTGCCGACCGCCCACGCCGCCATGGCCATGGCCGCGACCAGGCTGGCGGCCCAGGCCGGCACGTGGAACAGCGCCACCACGATGGAGAGCAGCACACCCACCGTGACGGCCGCGCCGAGCGTGACCCCCGCGCTGGCGAGCAGGTCGCCTTCGCCTCGTTGCGCGAAGAACAGCGCGGCGGCCAGCGCGATCGGACCCACGGCCAGGTTCGGCACAGCCGCGCGCAGCGACCAGGACATGCCGACCGTCAACAGCCCGAGCGCCGCGATCGACAGCAGCATCATGGGCAGGCCCGGCCCGACCAGGACCTCCGAGTCGAACTGGTAGATCACCACCGCCACGACGATCAGGACGGCGGCCAGCACCAACTCCCAGACGACATGGACCGTCAGGCGGTCG